>NZ_JANMZA010000400.1:0-5129 GCF_031382685.1 Chamaesiphon sp. OTE_8_metabat_110
CCGGCACGTCGCGCTCGCAATTGTGATGTTACCAGCAGAATATTTAATTGTTGGCGGATTTGAGCTTCATTCATCGTACTGGGATCGATGCTGACGCTGGCAATTTTGGCATCCCGATCGAATAATTTGCGATCGGGCGCGGCATCGATAAATACTTGAATACTGCGATCGCCAATTGCATAATTTTCCGTCGAAAAGATCCGCACCACATAGTTACGACGTTCGGTTATTTGTTGTTTGAGTTGTGTCAATTGATTGGGCGCTAATTCAATAATCTGTTGCTGGCGATCGGCTTCATTCGGATGGGTCGCTTGCCAAGCTGAGCTATTAGCTCGGACGAGGAGGCGATCGACTTCCTCGGTCATCGCTTGAGGGCTACTGGCTTTGAGAACGCTACTTGCCAAGACTTGATTGCGAATAATCCCGATATTCCCTTGGCGAATCTTGCGATATTCTTGTTCGATATTGTTGACTTCTTTTTCAAGGGAGGCTAACCCTTGACGATTGGTTTTAATTTGAAGTTCAGTTTTTTTGAGTTGCCGATCTCTGAGTTTTAATTGTACCGCCCGCGTCTGAAACTCTCGCTCTAGCTGTTGATGTTGCTTGTCCTTTTCCTTGAGCTGAGCTTGACGGACTTCGAGCTTGCGATCGAGTTGTTCGATCTCAATTTTGAGATTTAATAATTCTTGCTGAGCAGTTTTAAGCTGAGCTTCAATCCCGATTGCTCTGGCTGTAGACTGCTCTAAATCTCGACCTAATTTTTTTGAAGTATTTTCATAGGTTTGTAATCTTTGAGTTAGCTGATGTAAATTTGGCTCGACAGTGATGAGATCGAGCCGCTGTTGGAGTTGAACTTTCTGGCTATTGACTGCGATTAATCGCTCCTGGAGCGGCTCGATGGTAGTTTCGAGCCGTTTGCTTTGGTTTTTGAGGTTTTGGACTTGGATGGCAAGTACCTGCTGTTGGGCGGTTAAATCGCTGCGTTGACGCCGAATTTGGGTAACTTCGGCGACGAGATCGTTGCGCTGCTGGGAGACAGTTTGTAGTTGCTGTTTGGTGTTGCTAAAGTTTTGGGCGGCGACTGATTGTTTGAGGAGTTCATCTTTGAGTGATTTATTGATGCCGGAGAGCAAATCCTGCGCGGCGGTTTGCTCGTTCCGCGCGACTGCTAGCTCGCGTTGGACGCGATCTTTTTGCTCTAAAGCACGATTGAGATTTTCCTTGGTATCGGCAAGTTTGCGCTGAATTTTTTGGAGATCGAATACCCCCGTACGGAGCTGTTCGCTAGCTCCAAAAATCAGTGTTAGTACGGAGCCAGAAATCAGTGTGCCTGTGACGATCGTTACCAGAGTAGCAGTTTGACGCGGACGGAGTTTAAATAATGTCAACCTCGCTTTACCCACCCGCGTGCCGATCCGATCTCCAGACACCGCGACGATGCCCCCTAAGATCAAAATTGCCCCAATCAGAAGATAGCCGCTAGTCATATATAGGTGATATTGACACTGGGAAGGGAGTGGTTATTTAGTTAAGGTTTGTGCCGGGTCGCGTGCGAGGGACTGTCATTTATGATATCACAGCGATTCTGGCAATCGGGGATTGTCCCCTGAGATCGATCGCTGTTGGCGATCGAAATCGGCGATCGCAGATAAATATTAGTCCCAATTGATTGTCGATCGGCTCCAATGTGCCATAGAATCTAGGGATTGGTCGTAGTGGATTAATTGCCAATGACTCTGGGCTTTGGGTTTGATTCCCAGTTTACTGAATCCTGGTTACGCCAAAGTCTAGACCTGGGATTGGTAATTGCCCTCACCTTTCTAGTGTTATTGGCGGTCAGGGATCGTCGAACGCTGTGGATGGTAAGAGGGCTAATTGTGTTAATGGTGGCGGCGGCTATCGGCGAACGGTGCCAACTTCGGCTGCTGAGTTTTGTATTGGACAAATTAGTCGTGGGGGCAGCACTAGCAATGTCAGTGGTGTTTCAGTCAGAATTTCGCCGCTTTTTGGAGCAATTGGGGCGAGGAAATCTCGTGCCCTCAATTAGCTCGACCCGTCGCGTCAGCGATACCGCAGATCGATCGACCGACCAAATTGTCGATGCTGTCAAAGAGTTGTCGCAACAGCGGATCGGTGCCTTGATGATCTTGGAAACCAGTGAAATGATGGACGAGCGAGATTTTGCCGTACCTGGGGTCAAATTAGATGCTAAGTTATCGAAGGAATTAATCCAAACCATCTTTCAAAATACGACTTTATTACATGACGGGGCGGTATTTATTCGGGGCGATCGCGTCGTGTCGGCGGGAGTCATTTTGCCCCTATCCGATCGCGCGGCATCCAGACAGCTAGGAACGCGTCACCGAGCGGCAATGGGAATTACCGAACGCACGAACAATTGCGTGTGCATTGTCGTCTCAGAAGAAACGGGATCGATCTCGTTAGCTGAATCTGGAGTACTCGATCGTCCCCTGACTAGCAGTAAACTGAAAGAGCTACTAGAAACTCGGTTTGCCCCGATCGGCGAACGCGAATCAGTCACGCCAAGTTTACGGGGCTTAGGACGCAAATTTAGCACTCGCGCAGTCAAGCTGTTACGTGGCTTGTTACAATTGCCGGACAATAAATGAACGATGAATTTACTACTGAAGATTATTCATAATTCATAATTCATAATCCCTAACTTCTCAGATGACTTCCAAAACAACCAGTCTCATCGAACTACCTACCGATTTAGATTGCACTCAGCTCCCACAACACATCGCCGTAATTATGGATGGAAATGGTAGATGGGCAAAACAGCGCGGATTTCCCCGGATGATGGGGCATAAACGGGGTGCGGATACGCTCCGAGATCTGTTACGTTGTTGCAAAGATTGGGGGATCTCGGCGTTGACTGTGTATGCTTTCTCGACGGAAAATTGGGGAAGATCGATGGAGGAAGTCGATTTTTTGATGACGTTATTTGAGAATTTATTTCAGTTGGAACTCGCTGAAATGGTTTCTGAGGGCGTGAAGCTCGAAGTCGTGGGTAACTTGGATAATTTGACACCATCGCTATGTAGCGCGATCGATCGCGCTCGTGTCGCCACCCGACACAATCAGGGCGTCCGATTTACGGTAGCAATCAATTATGGTGGCAGACAAGAAATCGTCCGCGCTTGCCAGATCCTAGCCACTCAAGTGCAACAAGGGATCGTTAAATCAACCGATATCGACGAGCAAATGCTCTCCAAATATCTTCATACTGCCGACTTACCCGATCCAGATTTGTTGATCCGCACCAGTGGTGAAATGCGGATTAGTAACTTTTTATTATGGCAGTTGGCATATGCTGAAATATATGTTACGGACACACTCTGGCCGGATTTCGATCGGTTGGCATTTCATCAAGCACTCCTCAATTATCAACACCGTCATCGCCGATTTGGCAAGGCGTAGCTCCTGCTGCTAATTAGCGCGAGTTAGGGTTAAGAAATGCCTGGAGACTGGAAGTCTCGGCTTGTGATGCAAAGTCCGCGTAGGCGGACTTTGCAATGCTAGCCCCGATTTTAATCGGCGGTGGGACTCTGACGTTAATTATTGATATAGCCCTGCACGAGGATATCCGTACCGATTTGCTGATAGCTCACCCGTTCTAACACCAGCGCTGCCGACATCGATTGAATGCTCAGATCGCCTACTGGTGAAGGGGCGCTACTACCACCGACAATTTTGGGCGCAATGAAAGCGAGGACTTTTTGAATTGCACCAGTCGCGATCGCACTAGCAGCTAATGTCCCGCCACATTCCCATAATACCGACAGAAATCCGCGATCGTAGAGATGCTGCATGACAAGCTGCGGGCTGAGTGTCTCTAACTCTAACACCTCGACGCCGCGATCGCGCAGACAGGCGACCCGATCTGGCTGGGCACCGTCCTTGGTGACAACTAATGTGGGTGCGACGCTGGTATCCCATAAGATCGCCTCAACGGGAACATCCAACTTTCGCGTCATTACCACTCGCAGGGGATTGGGTGCCCCCGGATCGTGACTGGTGAGGTAAGGATTGTCTCTGCGTAAAGTATTGCCGCCAATAATCACCGCATCGCAACCCGCCCGGAGGTGGTGGACGTAATGACGGGAAGATTCACCGCTCACCCAGGTACTGTGTCCGCTGTCGGTGGCAATTTTGCCATCGAGCGTCATCGCATATTTTAAAATTCCCAGGGGACGATGATGGACGATCCGCTGCACGAATCCCTCATTTAACTCTTCACAAGCGGCTGTTTCTACCCCAACGATTACTTCGATGCCAGCTTGCTCTAGAGTGGCAATGCCGCCCCCAGCGACGAGTGGATTGGGATCGACCATGCCGACGACTACTTTGGCGACTCCCGCAGCCACTAATGCTGCGGCACAGGGCGGAGTCCGTCCGAAGTGATTGCAGGGTTCGAGACTGACATAGATCGTGGCACCACGGGCGCGCGATCCAGCGGCTCTTAGAGCAAATACTTCCGCATGAGGTTGCCCCACGCCGGGATGAAAGCCTTCGCCGATAATTTCACCATCTTTGACGATAACTGCACCCACGAGGGGATTTGGTGCGGTCTTTCCCCAAGCTTTTTTTGCCAGCTCGATACAGCGGTGCATCATTTCTCGATCGAATTCGGTAAATTTCATAAGTTGGGGAGCTGAAATAAGAAATATTAATGGCAGTGTGTCTGCGGTGCTAGATATGCTGGAGAGCTACTTATCATGATTAATTCGATTACTTTACTGTCATATAGTCCGGATCGGCTATTCAATAGTATAAGTTTTACCGATCGTTAGAACGTGTTTACACCAATGACAACCGATCGAGAAGCTGTTATTGTTAAGAAATATTGCGTAAACAATTTCACTGGTAGTAAAACTCCATGCCAGGTCTACCCCGTAGCTTATCCAAACTTCTTACTGTCTTTTGCGACTTTGATGGCCCAGTTGTAGACGTATCAGACCGATATTACAGTACCTATCACCAGGCATTAACCGATACTGCTAAATTTTACAGTGAGTTGTTGTCGCCACAATCGCGCCCTGCCCCAGTCCTAGACTTGGTGGTACTCACCAAAGCCCAATTTTGGCAGATGAAACAAAATCGCACAC
>NZ_JANMZA010000472.1:0-2261 GCF_031382685.1 Chamaesiphon sp. OTE_8_metabat_110
AGAAAGAGACGTAGATTCGATCTTTGAGTTGATTTTGGGTTTGGCGGATTATGAGCAACTTCGCGATCGAGTGACTGGAAATGCTGAGTTATTGCGATCGCATTTATTTGGCGAACATCCTGTGGCTGAGGCAATTGTAGCGGAATTAGGCGAGTTGACGATCGGGTTTGCCTTATTTTTCCCTACCTACTCGACTTTTCTCACCCAACCGGGTATCCATCTCGAAGATGTCTTCGTTCAGCCTGAATATCGCCGTCAAGGTGTGGGCAAAGCATTGATGACTGCTATGGCTAAAATCGCTCACGATCGCGGTTGTGGGCGGCTAGAATGGTCTGTACTGGACTGGAATCAACCTGCGATCGAGTTTTATCAAGGTCTTGGTGCGACGGTATTGCCGGACTGGAAAACTTGCCGGATGACAGCCGCAACCCTAGCTGAGATTGCGACTAAATCCTAAATTGATTAAAATTTGATGAGTACGATACAGCAGGAATCAAGATCGATGCTAACAATTTGGGTAAACGAACAACTAGATCCAGGTGGTTTGATGTATGCCTGCATTGCTTCTCGGAGTGAAGCATTAGCCAAAGACTGTCACGCATCTTTTCAGCAAAATCTCACCCCCGAACAAATTAAACTAGGTTGGATCGCACGGCTCCGCACGGTTAATTCATGGGATGAAGTGCCAGTTAACTCCCTAAATTTGGGTTAACTAGAATTAAGCGCTAAGTAACCGCGCCGCAGATCGAGTTCGCACTGGCGGACTAAGAAAGTAGCATGAACCTCTCATCAGTCGAGAAACAAGAGCAAGCAACGATCCTATTTATTGATTATGAAAATGTTACTCAAGTCAGACTAACGGATCTCCAACATCCCAATCTCAAAATCTTTATTTTTGTCGGCTGCGCTCAAGTCAAAATTCCGTTTGAACTAGTCAGAGAAGCGCATCTTTTAGGCGAAGCCGTCGAATGGATTGGCGTCGAAGGTAGTGGCGCAAATGCGCTCGACTTCCATTTGGTGTTTTATCTCGGTCAAATTAGTCTCAAATCACCCAATTGTAAGTACGTCATTCTCTCACGAGATCGCGGCTTCGATCCATTAATTCAGCACTTAGCTAAACGCGGCATCTCCTGTCGTCGCATCGACAATCTAGAGATGTTATCCGGCAATCCAGAATTAACTTACTCCCAAGATTTCCTGTCCGATATTGCGATCGCCAAATTATCCGCTGCTATCCCCAAAAGTAGACCGAAGAAAAGAGCGACTTTATATACCTATCTCAAATCAGTTTTAACTAAATACCATCCAAGCGATCCAGAAATCAAACAATTACTCGATAGTTGGTTTGCGACTGGTAAAGTTACAGAAACTAAGGATAAAGTTAGTTATAAATTTTGATTTGTTGGGCAGCATAGTTTTATTGTTTGGCATTGCCCATTTCACATTTATAGCTACTAAATAGCATGTTTATTCTTACAGAAAATAGCAGGAGTATTAAAACTATTCCTTATAAAGATAATGAAGAAATTTATTTATTTAAGTCTGACGAGCATGAATTTCCACTGCTGTCGTTATTAGACCATATAAGCCACTCTTTTTTCAGTGTTAAAGACATGACACAACTTGTTGCTGAATTAGAGGTAGCAAAAACTGAAGTTGAGGTTGAAGCTGCTTGGGAAGATTATAAGGTAGAGTGTTTAAACGATATCTTACGACTGGAAGCATCATTGAAGCGTTATCCAAAAGCGATGTGGTCAAGTTCTAATGAGGAAAAGTTGTATAGTTCTAAGCAGTATTTTCAGAAGATAGAACAAGGTCAACTTCAAGGTCAGAAATTGCAGGAAGTAGATCTTCAACTTTCGGCTATCAACGAAGTGGAAAAATATATGAAAGATAAAGAAGGCCGTGGAGGTATTGTTCCTTCGATGCTTGGTTTAAAAGATCCGACATTACCAAAGCTGCTGGACCAATTGCAAGGCCAGGAACTGGAATATGAGAAATTAAAACAAACTACGGCTGAGAATCATCCTATGCTTCTCGCTATCAAAGACCAGATCAATAAGATAAAACCGGGAATATTAGAAAACATCAGCAACCAGCGCAAAACGCTTGAAGCCAGCAAATATAACCTGAATAGCTCCAATAGCTCATACTCAAGTACCCTGCAATCTCTTCCGGAAAAAGAAAGGGCGCTGATTGATATTCAACGCCAGCAGGCTATCATGAGCAATATGTATGAATTTTTGCGTCAGAAAAAAGAC
>NZ_JANMZA010000484.1:0-18977 GCF_031382685.1 Chamaesiphon sp. OTE_8_metabat_110
AATAAAGCCGAACAATATCTCCAAAGTAAACAGGAATCCGATCGACCTTATCCGCTTATTATCACGATCGAGGAAGCCCATCGTTTCTTAGATCCGGCTATTGCTAAGAGTACCATCTTTGGCACGATCGCGCGGGAAATGCGGAAGTTTTTCGTAACATTATTAATTGTCGATCAACGTCCATCGGGGATTGATAATGAAATTATGTCCCAAATCGGTACACGGATTACGGCGTTAATTAACGATGAAAAAGATATCGATGCGATCTTTACAGGTGTATCCGGCGCACAGGGATTGAAGTCGGTGTTGGCGAAGTTAGATTCTAAACAACAAGCGTTAGTATTAGGACATGCCGTACCGATGCCTGTGGTGGTTCGCACTCGTCCTTATGACCAGAAGTTTTACGAAGAAATCGGCGATCCTGATTGGGGTGAGAAGTCGGATGAGGAGATTCTAGTAGCGGCGAAAGCAGCACAGATGGACTTAGGATTTTAAGGTTGCCAAAATGGTTGAAATTACATTATCTATCCCTGAAGACCTACAAGCTTTTCCTGAACGTCAAACCATAAAAAATGGATTTGGTTCTACAGATGATTATTTATGCGCTCTTCTAAACGTTGAAAGAGCAAAAGAACGCATTGAAGGAATGTTAATTGAAGGACTTGAAAGCGGCAAACCTATAGAAGCCAACGATGATTGGTGGGATCGAAAACGCGATACTCTTATCAAATAATTAGCCAATGTCAGATAAACTATCGATTGAGAATTCCTTTGAGGTTGAATTTGCAAGAAGTTTATTTTCACTTGAATGTCTTGTTTCCGAAGATCGCTTCTTTTGTACGGAAGAAGAATTTATACTGGCGATTGTTGCCTGTTGGGATCTAGTTCGAGAATACAGTGCGTCTTCAGATGATGTTTTAAGTATTCAGTTGATTTCAACTCTACATCAAACATTAGCATTTAAGATCGGTGCCCCAAATCCTGGTAAATTTGTCGATGATGGAGGAGTAGATGGAAGTTGGTCTAATTTTACCGAAGAACTTAATGTAAAGGAAATAATTAAGGAATTTGGAGCTTGTGAGAATTGCTATGTCATTGCTCAATTATTTTGGGGTGGACATTTACCAAATTTACAACTTACTATTAGTTGGTTGTGTATTAATACTCTTGGATTAAGATATGGCTACAGCCCTCCATTTTATCCGCCCCAGAATATACATGAAGAACTTATCGAATGTCTAGAATGTGCTGGCCCTGACTGTTGGGATGCAGAAAGCCTTCGCGCTTTAATAGGATAAGCGAGTAGTAAATTCAAAAAATATCAACATTAATTTCCTAATGTTAATATATCAGATGATATGTCAAAAAGTATTGCATCTTCATCGCCGATCGATCCCAATATCATATTGAATCACAAGCCCCAGATTCATTTAAAAGGATTAAAAACCACAATATCTATTCCTGCAAAATCCTTTTCATTACGAGTAACTAAAGTGTAGTTATAATGTTTTGCAGTTGCCGCGATTAAAGAATCGAAAGCAGGTAATTTACGTCCTTCTTTTTCCAGTTTTCCTACCAGTTCTCCCCAGATTAACATCACTGAGATATCTACTTCCAGAATCCGACCGGAAAATCGAGCGAACAAATCATTCTCAAACCAGTTTTCGATAGTTTCTCTCCGATGCGATTGCGGAAGCTTTTCAATTCATTTCTTGACTTCACCAATAGTGACTACACTCAAATATAGTCTTTGTGAATCCGTTGTTTTTAGCCAGTTGAGTACCTGTCGATTTGGTTGTTTAACAATGGCTTCTGAAATCACATTAGTATCTAAAATGTAATTCATAGATTGACTTCACGCTCATTCACATCTACTTGGCGTGTAAGATCTATGTCTACTCCAACTAGAGGGGAACTTTGGAAAAAGTCAGCTAGGTTATTTTCCTCAATTTTCGCAGGTTGACTTTCTATTTGCTTTGTCAAAGAATCAATTAACTCTACTTTTTCTGCTCTAGTTAAATTCTCGGCTTCTTTTAAAAGCATTTGAACGGCTGCGTTACTCATTATGTTTGCCAAATTGTAGTAATTATACTATTCGCATCGAATCTAAAATCCTATTTTCCCTGATTCAGTTTGCGACGGCGCATCTTTGCGGCGACGGTGGCTCTGTCTACCGGGAAGCCAGCCATCGGGATTTCTTGATATTGACGTTCTGTTTCTAATTTCTTTAACTCGGTATAATCTACCCATTGGATACAATTAACCGGACAAGTATCGATCGCTTCTTGGATCGTATCTTCGAGATCGCCATCTTGGCGCACTACCCTCGCTCTCCCGTGTTCTGGCTCGATAAAAAATGTATTCCGGGCGGTATGGGCGCAGTGGAGACAACCGATACATGTCATCTCGTCTACATATACGCCCTTTTGTCGCCATACCCCACCAAGTTCTGGCTCGAACCCCGATCGATCTTCGGCATCGCGCAAGAAGCCGCCTAGCTCTGGCGCGAATCCTGACTGGTTCTCATCTGGCGGTGGGGTAAAAGCAGCCATTATTTAGGCACTCCAGCGTTGGACGACTAGTTTAATCGAGCCGTCGTTTTGGTTGCGTTCTTCGGCGACTTGGAAACCTTGCTTGGTGGCTTCGGTCAATACTGTATGATAAGCATAACGCTGGGTGACTTGGCTCAAAAAGCGATCGACCGACCAGTTTTGCTGCCAGAATTGCAAGTCAGCAACTAGTTCGTATTCGTTATTGCCGTTGCTGCTGAAGCCGATATCGTAGCCATTTTCCTGCTCGATGATGACGGCGGCGGTACGGGTATCGCCTTGATAGCCGCGTACTGGCTGCGAGCCAGTTTTCCACTCGATGCCTAGATCTGTCAGTGCTGCGGTGAGCGATTCTACATTGCGAATCTTGGTTTTGATATTGCTAAAGTGCGACATATAGGTGTGGGTGGTAATGGGTGAATAATTAGTAATTAATAGCTAGCTGTGGAGTTACCAAGTAGCTTGAGTCGTCGCAGCAGCAGTTAGTTCGAGGTTTTGGGCAAAATATTCCGCAGTTTGCGATTGGCTGACGACATCACCTAGTTCGGATTCGATCGCGGCGGTTACAACGGTGCAAGACTGACCCACTACACCAGTGACTTTTTCATGCACTCGTCCATCTGGGTAGATGATAAACTCTAGCGTCTCCATGCTCATAGGTGATGTAATTGCTCCAATATTTCGATCGTTAAGTTTGATTATATTTAATCTGAGTGAAATAGTTTAGACTCGATCGGTAGATGAAATCTGACGATTGATGTATCGATCTCGATCGATCGTTGGTAAAAGTTATTATTTGGTAAAGTTATTCTTGCATTATAAGTAAGTTTCTGTTTGCTGAGGCGGTACATCAAGTTTCGTAAACTTTAGATCTGCGCACGACCAGATTACTTATGGATACCAGATTGTCTCTACTTGTCGTGCTAGAGATTGAGCCTGCGACAGGTAGTCTTGATGCTCATCGTCCCTGCCGACGACAATCGTCACATGGCCGAGTTTGCGTCCGATTCTCGACTCCTTGGCATACCAGTGGACGTGGGCATTGGGGATGGCTGCTAGCTGCTGGCGTTTGTCTGGGTAATCGCTGTGAGTGTCTTCATAGCCCAATAAATTGACCATTACTGCACCGCCACAGGTGAGTGCGGTACTACCCAATGGTAAACCAGCAACCGCCCGAATCAGTTGACTAAACTGAGATGTAGCACAGGCTTCGATCGTCAGATGTCCAGAATTGTGCGTGCGGGGGGCAATTTCGTTGACAGATACTTTGCCATCAGCGGTGAGAAATAACTCGATTCCAAATACACCAACTGCGCCTAGACTGGTTAGTAATTTGGAGGCGATCGAGTTACAAGTTGCGACAACCTCGGTGGGTAAATCATCCAGAGTGAATACCCGCCGACACACTTGGTCTTCCTGTTGAGTTTCCAGGATGGGATAGGCAATTACTTCACCATTGACACCTCTGGCGGCAATGACGGCTAACTCGCGATCGAATTTGACGAATTCCTCGATTAGAAATGGCGTGTCCGGGTAGCGATGGTAGAGGGCTGCTAGGACAGACGCATCTTTGACGATAAATGTCCCCTGTCCGTCATAACCATTGCGTCTGGCTTTGATGACGACGGGAAATTCAAACCCTGGGGGTAATTCGGGCTGTTCTAGTACGGCAAATTGTGGCACTGGTAGCCCTAAATCTCGCAGGTAGCAACGTTGAGTATACTTATCTAAGAGTGGAGCTAGGGCAGTTAGGGGCGGCAGAAAACTGACATTTTGGGCGATAGCGAGTTTGCCCAACCCTTCTAAATCGACGAACTCATTTTCAAAGGTAATCGCGTCGCATTTAGTTGCCAAAATTGCTGTGGCGGCGACATCATCTACATCTGCGAGGACTATTTCTGTCGCTAAGCTGACAGCGACATCCGTATCGTGGGGAGTTTGAATGACTAATTCTATTCCCAATTCTTGGGCGGCACTAGCCATCATCCACGCTAGTTGTCCGCCGCCAATTACACCAATTCGTTTCATTTCAATTCTCTAGATCGATCCTGTTCGTTGCTATGTGTGGTGAGCTGCGTAGATCTTACCCACCCCGTCCTTCGGACACCCCTCCAGGGAGGGGATTTTAACCCAAGTTAGAACTGTAGCTTATTTACAGGCGAGAGAGTCGCGGGTGGCGATTCCGGTTTTGGAATTGGTACCAGTGGCAATTTTGCAGAGTTCTTTTTGTTGGAGCTTGCCTAAAATTGCATCGGAAAAATCTGCGCCAGCAATGTTGACATTTGTAAATGTGGATCGTAGCATCATCGCCTCAGTGAATACAGCATCACTCAAATCGGCACCGACAAACCGGACTTGATCTAGTAAGCCTTGAGAGAGATTTGCACCGTGGAGATTGGTGCGGTTGAGGGTTGACGAGCTGATGACTACGCCCGTGAGGTCTGCGCCGGAAAAATTGGTATCATCGAGTTTGGCGGTGGTGAATACTGCCGTTTTGAGATCTTTGCCTGAGAAATCTTGACCGTTTAGTTCGGCGTTGTCGTAAGAGAGTGATGGTTTGTATTGAGAGGTGCCTCCCGCTGCAATCGCATGACCGGGAAATAAGGTTAGGATCGAAGCAAGGATTAAGGCGATAATAGTAGGCATATTTTCAGGCAAACAATTGTGTGGCGATTTGGCAAAGCCGACGCTATGCGAACGCAAGGTAGGGAGGATCGAATCTGGGCAAGTGATATCGAGCTAGATTTTTACAATCCTTAACATGGACAGTTTATCGCAAAAATAGAGCCGACGATCGAACAAATCGCGTTGGCATGGCGTCGGAATCCTATCTCCCATCCTCCATCTCCCAGCTCCCATCTCTAGTATGTTCAAATTACTGATTAACTGGGTTCTCAATGCGATCGCGTTTTTGATTACCCAACGGATTATCGACTATATTTTGCCAGGACAGTTTCGGCTGCGAGATTTTGTAACGGCGCTGATAGCCGCTTTAGTATTAGGGTTGATTAATAGTACGGTGAGTCCGATTCTCAAATTCCTCACTTTTCCCTTGACGATTATTACATTGGGGATATCTTCACTGGCAATTAATGTGCTGTGTTTGATGTTTGTTTCGTGGTATGTGCCGGGATTTTTTATTGGGGGGATCGTTCCAGCGATCGCCGGATCGTTTGTGCTATCGATCGTGTCCACATTACTAAATTGGTTTGTCAAGTAAAAGTTCGATTTTAACTAATTAAACAAGCGATAATATTGGCGATCGAATCCCCGATTTATTCGTTAAATAAGTTAGTTAAATCGTTGTCGAACCCGGTTTAAACTTCTCGCAGATCCAAAAGCCGATCGAATATAAGCACAATCCCACAAAGGTGCCAGAAATACACCCGATTAAAGCTCTGACAAAGACTTCAAGTGCTGTTTCACCAACTACATGGTTGGCCTCGATCGCGACGATCGCTAACCCAAATGCTGGTAAGACGATCGCGATCGCAGCTATACCGCGCCAGTTGGGTGTTAATGTTTCAATTTGGTGACGATATTCAGTGCGATCGAGCCATTTTAACAACCAGATAACGATGGCAATCAATCCGATTGCCGTGCTGCCCAAGTGAAATAGTTGATACATTGATGCTTCGCTAAAATGAGCCTGAATTCGCTGAGAATGGTTGACAACCGACTTGGTACGATGAATGAAAAAATCCCAGATTAGATGGCTGCTAGCTCCGATGATTATCGATCCGATGACATTGAGCAGGTATAGAGATTTAAGCGAAAAATAGCTAGTTGGCGATGGCAAATGTCGAGCTAATCGTGGTGGAAGTAATGCTAAACAAGGGCGCATTAAAATATAACGACTAATTAGCAACAGCGCGATCGAATAAGGGATACCTTGAAGGAGGATGCCAGTAAAAGTATGTCCGATTGTTTTAACTGGCTGTAATGATAGGAAGTATTCAATATCGGGAATCATCGAGCCGATAATCAGGCTGGGTAGATCGAGCTTACGCTTTGAACCAAGCCAAATGGGGGCGGCGGCGATGGGATGGGCAAAGGTAAAGGGCATATTTATTCCGCTCGTTTGATTGGTAATATAGCAAGCTATATTTTGTTGTCGTCTAGATGTCGATGGCAATCTAATATCGCAATCCGAGCCGAGTCGTGAGATGTACCGGATCTAGATTATCCCTGGTGCGTTACCCTCCGGGATAACACACCCTACAGTGTTCTTGCACATTAAATAGAATTACTAAAATTTATTGATAAATTAGTCCCAAAGTGAGTCAAATAATATCTATTTTAAATAGAATTTATAACTGAGTAGACTTGACGCTGTTCAAATAACTCTAAGAGATGAAGATTGAGTTTACCAGCAGCAGCTTCTTGACGTAAAATTGATAAGGATCGATCGAGTGATAAACGCGGTTTGTATGGTCGATCGCTGGCAGTGAGGGCATCATAAATATCGGCGATCGTCATAATTTGTGACTGGATCGGAATTGCGGCGGTGGTTAGTCCTCGGGGATAGCCACTACCATCTAGTTTTTCATGATGGGAACCCGCAATTTTCGGGACATCTTGAAGATGTTTCGTCCAGGGAATCTGGCACAGAAAATCATAAGTATGGCTGACATGTGATTCGACGATCGCGCGTTCGGTAGCGGTGAGCGTACCTCTAGGAATCAGGAGTTGTTCGATTTCGGCGGGAGTTAGTAAGGGTTGAAACTTGCCATCGAGATCGCGGTAGGTATATTGAGCGAGTTGGTGAAGATCGGTGACGATCGTCTCTAATTGCTGGGCAAATTCTGATGTATTGACAACATCGGGTTGGTTGAGTTTATTTACTAACTCCCAATAAGATTGTAAGCGATCGAGCTTGGTATTTAATTCGAGATCGAGCTGGCTGACATAGCCGCAATGGAGACAATTATCGCCCGGTTGATGCCGAACGGCGATGGGTGGATTTAATAAATAGTTGAATTTTTGTTCGGCGCACTCCAATTTCCAAGTCTGTCGGAGCAAATTGAAGCGGTGAGTGAGTTCGGTAAGTTGATGGGGATAGAGTTTTTTACTTTTTTGAACGATCTCTTCAGGAATGCTAATCTTACCGAAGTCATGTAGTAAGGCGGCGTAGCGGATTTCTTGGAGCTGACGAGCGCTAAATCGGAGCGGTGCGAGGATCCCGGTGGTGACATCATTGACTTCCTCGCTCAGGCGCAGGCTCAGTTTGGCAACGCGCTCGGAATGTCCGGCGGTAGTCGGATCGCGGCTTTCGATGATTTGGACTGAGGCGGTGATGAAGCCCGCGAATAGTTCCTCGATACTATCTAATAGGTGATTGCGCTCGATCGAAATTGCAGCTTGGGAAGCCAGGGAGCGGACGATTTGGCGTTCCCAGTCAGAATAGGGTTGGGTAATTGAGAGGGCATTAGTGGGGGTAATCCGGAGATCGGCTTTGAGTTTGCGATCGATCAATTGGAGGACGCCAATCGTCTCGCCATCGCGATTTTGCATCGGTAATACCAGCACGGAGACGGTACGGTAGGCGAACTCTAGATCGAAGTGTCGATCGAATTTGTAAGGGACATCATCTGTCAGTGCGTAAGCGTCGGGAATATTCAGACTTTCGCTCGTAGTTGCGACATAGCCAGCCAGACTCTCTAGATTCAGCGGGATACTCGCTAACTCAAAAGACAGATGCGGGAGGGAATCATTTTGAGCCGCTTTAAAAATCAGCTTCGGTTCGCCGTGGCTGCGATCGATCAGATACACGCTACCTGCGTCGCTACAGGTAATTTCACGACTTTTAGCTAAAATGAGATCGAGTAATTCTGTTAAATTGAGACAATCGGAAAGTGCCGTCCCAATTGCGAGTAATTGGGCGATCGTCTGGCGTTCGGCGGCGATACTAGTAAGTGAATCTGGCAATGCTACCACTCGATCGGTAGAATTACCTGCGACATGAAGATATTCGGATGGGGAATCGCTCATCGATTTTTTCCAAAAGACAATTAACGCCCGAATCGACAATGGATCGTCTCTAGACGATTACGGTAGATGCGTAGATCGTTGTGGAACAGAAAATAGCTAATGCTTAAATATATCAATCCCAAAATCAGCCACTAAATTACTATTATGCCAATCTCGATCGAGACTCAAATTACGGCAGTGACTGTTTATACCGATCGCGCTCTAGTCGTGCGTCAGGGACAAATTCAGCTTGATGGTACCGAACGTCAACTGAAAATTAGTAACTTACCGACGACTCTCGATCCAGCATCCGTGCGCGTAAGTGGCAAAGGGAGCGTTGCTGTCAAATTGCAGGGCGTTACCACCGATCGCCAATATACCACCGAACCAGTAGCCGATCGGATCGCCCAATTGACAGCCCAACTCGATCGATTAGGAGCCGAGAAACGCCGCCTCCAAGCCCAAATCGACACTACCAAGCTGCAAGCCAACTTTATCCAAGGCTTGCGCGAAAAAACTCAAGAGTCCTTCGCCCGCAGTCTCGCTCGCCAGCAAATCGGGCTAGCAGACGCCCAAAACTTCCTCGACTTCATCGGTACCAAAACTACCGAATACGCCTTTGCAGGGGAAGATTTGCGCCAGCAGCAGCAACAAATCGACAAGCAACTTCAGAGTCTGCGGCTGCAACTCGAAGAAGTCGAGACGCCCTATAGTCAAGAAAGTTTTGAGATAACTATCGCGATTTCCATTTTGGAAGGCTACGCCAACGAACCTAGTGGCGCGGGTAACTTTCAAGTAGAGTTGAGCTATGTCGTCGCTCGCGCTCACTGGACACCACTATACGATCTGCGCGTGCAAAGTACTAATAAAAATATTCAGCTCGACTATCTCGCCGAGATCTGTCAAACCACTGGTGAAGATTGGGCGGATGTGAGTCTGACACTTTCTACCGCCAAGCCAGGATTGGGCACTCTTCCGCCGAAATTAGATCCTTGGTATATCGATCTCTCCGTACCGATGATGCTCCGCCAAAGAGGCGTATCCGCCGGAACCGCACGCGTGATGGAAGCAGCACCAGCGGCACCAATGTCTGTAGGAGCTAGTTTCGATCGATCTGAAGTAGCGGAAGAACCGAACGAATATCTCGCCGAAACGGTAGTTGCCGATATGTCCCAACAAGGTAGTATCGTGACATTTCAACTCGGTGGCGGTGGAAATATTCCCAGCGATGGCAATCCCCATAAAGCGACTATTTTCAGCGATAATTTTCCGTGCCAATTGGCGTATGTGGCGATGCCGAGATTGGTAAGTTTTGCTTATCTCCAAGCCACAGCCAAAAATCGTAGCGACGGGGCGACATTATTGCTAGGGAAAGCCAATATTTTTCGCGATGAGGTGTTTGTCGGTACCAGTAACTTAGAAAATACCGCACCGGGGCAAGAAATCAAACTCAATCTAGGCATCGATGAAGGAATTAAGATCGATCGAGAATTGAGCGAACGTCAAGTCGATAAAACCTTTCTCGCTGGCAATCGCCGCATCACTTATGCGTATCGGATCAAACTAACTAATCTACTCGATCGCGTCAACCACATTCAAATTAACGACCAAATTCCACACAGCCGTACCGAGCAAATCAAAATCAAATTGCTCAAAATCTCCCCGCAAATTCAACCTGGCGAATTGGGGCGATTGGTATGGGAACTAGATTTACCCGCCAATGGCAAGATGGAAATCAACTACCAATTCTCGATCGAACATCCCGAAGGTGTGCAGGTACAGGGGCTGGATGTTTGAATAAGGAGTTCGGGTCTTTCATCTCTACCGAAAATAATTGCTCTCCTTTGCGCCAATAAACCTATCAAATTCTTATTGCCCTAAATTGCTGCGTAGCTTGGCGATGTCACGAAGCGGAGGAATGCCGAATAGTTTTTTATATTCCCGGCTGAAATATGACGGGTCTTCATAACCGACGCGGAAACCAGCACTGGCAACATCCATATTTTCGCCGAGCATAAGACGACGCGCCTCCTGAAGCCGTATTTGTTTTTGGAATTGTAAGGGACTCATCGCCGTGACGGACTTGAAATGATTGTGAAAGCCAGACACGCTCATACCTAATTCGCGGGCTGTATCATTAATTTTTAACGGTCGATCGATGTTCTCGCGGAGTTGCTTAACCACTCTTGAAATGCGTTGGGTGTCGCCTTCGGCAATAACTAGATGGCTCAATCGCTCCCCTTGTCTGCCCTTTAAGAGTCGATAAATAATTTCGCGGATAATAGACGGTGCGAATAATTTCATCTCGTCCGGCGTGTCAAGAAGTTTCACCAATTTGACGACCGCATCAAGCAAATCGGCATCCACCGGGCTGACATCCATCGCTTTGATTTTTGCACTGCTTTTTTTTGTTTCTATATTCGATTCAATCATCACCGAAGCAACCAGTTCCGGATCGAGGTCTATGCGAAGATTCAAGTAAGGTTTTTCACGAGAGGCTTCAACGACATTACTCATAATCGGTAAGTCGAGAGTCGAGATAAGGTAATGCCCGGAATCATAGTGAAATAATTCATCATTTAAGAGAACATCCTTACTGCCTTGTGCAATTACGCAAAAAGCGGGTTTTAAGACGGATATATCGCTCTCGGTCGGTTTCGACGACTGGTAAATAAAAATGCCCGGAAACGCTTCCATAAGGCTGTTTTCGGGAGCGATGCGAGTCATTCTTTCGATCAACTCTTCACGGTCGATCTGCATCCTTTTCTTTTTTAATTCCAACTCTTTTTTGTTCATAAATTTATCTTAAACGCTTCTTTTCTTGTCAGCACGTTAAACGGGGGATTTTTAGAGAATTGTCCGGTTTTTTTCGTGAAACGTCCTCACGCTACCCGATTTCTTCCCGTTAGAATTAAACCATCCGAAAAACGGTACAAACGATGCCGATGTAAATAAGGAACAATAAAAATGAAACAGATATTAATTTTAGCAGTGATGGCTTTGATGATAGGCGGACAGGCTTGCGCGCAAACGTCAAAAGTTGAAAATACAAATAATATGAAACCGACAGGACAAGCCGACAATTACACCTTTCAGCTTAGCGGTAAGGTGACGAGGGAAAAAGTCTCTTTCAAAACTCGTTATGGAATTACTATCGCCGCCGATTTATACCTGCCTAAAAATCGCGGCAGTCAAACGCTGGCGGCTATCGCCGTGGGCGGTCCGTTCGGTGCGGTCAAAGAACAATCTTCCGGGCTGTATGCACAGATTATGGCGGAGCGCGGCTTTGCGACGCTGGCGTTCGACCCGTCCTACACCGGCGAAAGCGGCGGCGAGACGCGCAATGTCGCCTCGCCCGACATCAATACCGAAGATTTCAGCGCAGCGGTGGATTTCCTCGGTCTGCATCCTTCCGTTAACCGGGAGCGGATCGGCATCATCGGCATCTGCGGCTGGGGCGGGATGGC
The DNA here is from genome assembly GCF_031382685.1 of Chamaesiphon sp. OTE_8_metabat_110. Classification (NCBI taxonomy): domain Bacteria; kingdom Bacillati; phylum Cyanobacteriota; class Cyanophyceae; order Gomontiellales; family Chamaesiphonaceae; genus Chamaesiphon; species Chamaesiphon sp. OTE_8_metabat_110. Next base: position 11,987 of record NZ_JANMZA010000484.1, read on the forward strand.
GTTGAACGCTGTCGCCGTGGACAAGCGCGTCAAAGCTGTCGCCACCAGCACTATGTATGATATGAGCCGCGTGATGTCCAAGGGCTACAACGACAGTGTGACTCTCGCACAGCGCACGCAGAGCCTAGAGCAACTAAGCAAGCAGCGTTGGCAGGACGCAAGAAACAGGAAGCCCGCCTATGGCGCGGTATCCAATGAGTTGAAAGGCGGCGAAGCGCAATTCCTGGTGGACTATCACGACTACTACCGCACGCCGCGCGGCTTTCACTCCAGGGCGGTCAACTCAAACGGTTCGTGGACGCTGACAACCCCGTTGTCGTTTATGAATATGCCGCTACTGAGCTACATCAAAGAGATTTCGCCGCGTCCAATACTGCTGATCGCCGGTGAAAAGGCACACTCACGCTACTTTAGCGAAGACGCTTACAAAGCGGCAGCCGAGCCGAAAGAGTTGATGATTATCCCGAATGCCAGTCACGTTGATTTGTATGACCGGGTAAATATTATTCCGTTTGATAAGTTGGAAACCTTTTTCAAAACGAACTTAAAGTAATATGAAATCCCTAATTCTAATGATGTTTTCAGTATTATTTTCTTTCGGCGGTGTTGCCAGTTGCGATAGAGATCATTCGGCAATGGTCTCTAACACCAACAACTATAACGAGGAAATCAACAATAGAAACAAGACAAAGGGCAGCAGGATGAAGATTAAAATCGGTAAGCAAACCTTTAACGCCACACTTTTTGACAATGAGACGGCAAACGCTTTCAAAGCGATGCTGCCATTAACGCTGAAGATGGATGACTCGAACGGCAACGAGAAGAAATATGATTTCTCAAACAATTTGCCGTCTGACTCTTCCAATCCCAAAATAATCAGCAACGGCGATCTGATGCTTTGGGGAAGCAATACTTTGGTGCTTTTCTACAAAGCATTTCCGACGCAATACAGTTATACAAAACTCGGACGAGTTGACGACCCTTCAAGACTCGAAGCCGCCGTTGGAAAGGGAGACGTTACAGTGACATTTGAATCGGAGTAATCACCGGGAGCATAAAATTATGAAAAGAATAACAATCGGATTGATGCTTTGCGCGGCACTTTTTTCCGCCGCGTGCAGTAATCAGCAAACAGCCAATCCAGAGCAAACAAAAATGGAAAAGGCGGAAGACAAAACTGAACACACGATTTTTCCAAAGGGCGAAAAAGCCTCGGCGAAAACTTTTACGGGAACGGTTTATGTGCAGATTCTAGCTCCAAAAAACGAAACCAATAATTTTTCAATCGCCAGCGTGACCTTCGAGCAGGGCGCACGGGCAAACTGGCATAACCATCCGGCGGGACAAACTATACTCGTAACTGAAGGCAAAGGGCTTTATCAGGAAAAAGGCAAACCTATCAAAACGATTAACAAAGGCGATGTAATTCTTTGCAATCCCGACATTGAACACTGGCACGGCGCATCACCCGAAAGCAGAATGACGCATGTTGTCATTACCAATTACAAAGGCGACAGTCAGGTAAATTGGTTAAAGCCGGTGACGGACGAAGAATATCAAGCTAACGCGAAATAATCATAATGCCATTCATAGATAAGAACCGAAGAATTATTGAAGAAACCGTCCGTTTGAGATACAACGACGGTTTCTTTTTAAGTAATTCCAACAATACTCCAAGCCAGTTTTGCTTTATTTATGGAGTCACCAAATGGCAAAATGGTACCAGAACATAGTGCAATCGAATCACTGTAACAATCGAGCGTCAGCGAGAATTTCTGTTCTCACAGGGGTTGGCATTAGAGTTAGTTTCGTTGGAAATTTAGTACTTATATTCTAGTGCAAGATGTGAGTAATAGGTAATGGTAATAGGTAGCTTTTGATAACTCTCAACTAAAATCTAGAATGGAGTGAATGCCGCGCCACGCTAGCACACAGATCGAACCATACGCAGGAGAGTTTGAGCGGCGGCGATTCGCGCTCCTCGGGTTCCCCGAGGGTTTAGCGCGATCGAGACAGCGTTCCGCCTTTCAACGGGGGATCTGGGGGTTCCGACCCTCAGAACCGGGTTCTGCCTCCGCTAGGAAAAACGAAACTCACTAATATCTAACATTTGCCGCTTCGTAGTAACAATTACCCATTACCCATTACCCATTACCCACTAATCCCCCACCCTCCCCAACTCCACCCCCTGATAATAATGAGCGAGAATGCTCGGATACTTCTGCCCCTGCTCCGCTAGATAATATGCACCCCACTGACTCATCCCTAGCCCATGCCCATAGCCGCGTCCGGTGAAGAGAAATCCGGTAGGCGTAGGAGAGATAGTAAACCGCAGACTGCGGAGTTTGAGAGCCGTTCTGAACTGACTACCGGGGAGAATTTTGGTAGTATTGCCACTAATGTTGAGACTCACAACACTACCGTAGGGCGTAGTGCGATCGGGTGCGATCGATCGAAGCTGCTGGACTTTGAGACTTTGACTGAGCTGTGCGGTAGTAAATGTCTGCGTCCACTCGTATCCAGGCGACCCCAGATCGTAATCTGGGACACCTCGCAAATATGGTAGTCGAGCCGACCAAATATCTTCAACGTTCTCTGTGTGCCCCCCAGAAGACGAGTGAAAAGCGGCGAGGATCGGTTTGCCCTGATAAGTCATAATTTGACCGAGGGTAGCATTGACGGCGGCTTGAGTGGGTTCTGACTCACCCGACAGACCAGGATAAACTTGACTGGCTTGGGTGCTATCGAGATCGAAAGCTTTGTTACTGGTGGATTGGCTGCGATAGAGAGCGTAAGTGCGGGCGGCGACGGCTTGAGCTTTGAGTGCTTCGGCAGGAAAAGTCGGACTCATTTCTGCCCCTAAAACACTGGATAGATATTGCTCCAGATCGACATGATTGATGGCTAGCAGTCGATTTTTGGTCGCGATGACTCGCACGGTACCACGGTACCAGCGATCTGAAATCCAGATATAGCCACCCTGCTGGGGCTTAACCCAGAGTTGCGTCACCTGGTTATTACCAACGACGACCCGATCCTTACTGACTGTGGCAACTAATCCTTGTTGCGGTTGCAGTGCGCCCAATTGACGATCGCGCTCATCGGTAATAATTGCAGGTGTCGAAGCGGCGAGATCGAGCGATATTTTTGAGGCAATCGCTACGCGTAATTGATGGCATTGTGCTGGCGCGATCGTCAGCAACCATAGCAGCAAAGAAAACCAGCCAGTCTGTCTACTCAAGTGAATCATGCGATCGGGATGGATATTTGTCATGCGGGGAAAATCATCATACTATGGAACGTCTGGCGTTTGAATCGCGTCATCAAAGCGAAGATCCGATCGTGCCGCGATCGGAAATTAAGTCGATCGTCATCGATGTGGTGGACTATTCCGCTACAATTGATTGAAAATCGATCGCGTTGGCGTCGCCTCTGTCTTAACTGAAACACATGGGTCGGAAACCTCCGCGTGATTTCAGTCGCTCCCCTGGAGAATCGCCAAACATCAGGGGTTTAATTCTTTGCTGCTAGGCGAAAAGTTGTCCGGCTACTATTTAGATCCAGACTTAGTTCCCCATCAGGGCACTCCCCGAACACCTTACCCCTCATCCCTAACCCCTAATTTAACGTTGTGAGTAACATCCCCCCTCTTGACCTCAAACGGCAGTATCAAGCGATCGGTGCTGATGTCAGTGCAGCGGTATTAGAAGTTTTAGCTAGTGGTGCTTATATTGGCGGCCCGAATGTCCTGAGCTTCGAGCAGCAATTTGCCAGCTATATCGGCACCACTGACTGCGTTGGCTGCAATTCTGGCACGGATGCGCTGTATCTAGCCTTGAGAGCGATGAAAATCGGTGCGGGGGATGAAGTGATTACCACGCCCTTTACATTTATTGCGACGGCAGAGACAATCAGTGCCGTGGGCGCGACGCCCGTGTTTGTCGATATCGACATTGCTACTTTTAATCTCGATCTCAGCCAACTTGCCGCCGCCATTACGCCGCGCACTAGGGCAATTATGCCCGTGCATTTGTTCGGCAATCCGCTGGATATGACAGAGTTAATGTCGATCGCCACAGCGCATAATCTGATTGTGATTGAAGACTGCGCTCAAGCTACAGGCGCAAAATGGCATGGCAAACCCGTCGGGAGTATCGGACACTTCGGCTGTTTTAGCTTCTTCCCTACCAAAAATCTCGGCGCTTGTGGCGATGGTGGGGCTGTGACGCTCAACGATCCGACTCTCGCTGCCGATCTGCGGATGTTCCGCGAACACGGTAGCCGTCAGCGATATTATCACGAAGCGATCGGTGTCAATAGTCGGCTCGATGCTCTGCAAGCGGCGATTCTCCAGGTCAAACTTCCCCATCTCGATCGCTGGAACCAGCACCGAGCCGCCGTTGCTACTCGCTACCACCAGTTACTTGCCAATGTGCCCAATATTGTCGTTCCCCAACCTACCCCCGGGGGCGAATCAGCCTGGAATCAATACACGATTAGGGTTGTAGCACCATCAGGAATCGAGCCAGCCGCCTATCGCGATCGAGTCCGTGCTAGTCTTCAGGAAGCCGGGGTGATTTCGATGATTTATTACCCACTACCATTACATCTCCAGGCAGTCTATCAAGATCTCGCTCTGCCAGTGGGTAGTTTCCCCGTCACCGAGCTAGTCAGCCATCAGGTACTCTCGCTCCCGATGTTCCCCGAACTCACGCCTGACGAGCAGCAGCGGGTGGTATATGCCCTTAAAGATGCGCTCGATCGTTAGTCTCTATTAAAATCTAATATCTTGCCAAAGCATGGCTTCACTGAATGGCTCCAGATGCTTGACGTTAGTAGTTGCAATAACTATTCTCCGCCCTGAATATTCATCACTCAATAACGACCATTGAGCCAAAATTATCATATCTGCGTCGATATTCTCTCGATCGGCTGTTGGTAAACCCCTACGCTTAGAATCAGCCCAAACCTTTGCTGCTTTCTGCATCACATTAGTTGTCAGGGGTAAAAAATCAATCGACTCTCGCCACCGATCTAGCCTCGTTAAGCTAATCTGGTTCAATTTTTGATTTTCTAATAACAGTAAACTTCGCCGAATTTCATAATCGCAAATATCTGAACTGACAATATAAATACCCTTCGCTAGTAAACCAAATAGCCAATTTTGACAGGCAGTTACTTCTGTTCTCTCATTGGGCGAAGCAATTAAGCCGAGTATCCCACTATCTAAAAAAACAATCATTTATCACTATACAACTTAGCGCCTGAAGGACGTTGACTGTCGATCGTTTGCTTGAGATCGGCTAAGTAGGACTTACGTTCTGCTAATTCAGTAACTAATATTTCTTCAGATAACCAACTGCCTAATAACTCGATCGCGTCTCTATTTTTCTCGATTTGTTCTTCAGGTGTTTCTCCATAATGATGGAGGAATGGTTTCAATGAGACAGCTTGACTCTGATGCTGAGATAACATGAGTGGTGCCCATAAATGTATACTTAAGCATTGTAACAAGAAAAGTAGTGGCTCGACACGACTAAAAATGTGGGTAAAGCGATCGTCAAACATATTACTAGTTGTATTTTTCAGCGTTCTGAATGCCCACATTTTTAGTCGTGTCGTCCCAGTAGGGTGGGCATTGCCCACCATTCAAGCTTTCACGGAGTAAGCTTTTCAGGTCTGTTCTCTTCCGAACGAATTTAACTCGATCTCATTTAGCGAAGCTTGAGAACGATAGTCAATGCCTTCTCGATCGACACTAGATTTTCATCACTAATATTCCCAATTTTCCTAACCAATCTACTTTCAGCAACCGATCTAATTTGAAACGTGTCAGCCGCAGATGATTTTATCGATCCATTCTCGTGAGTTGGTTCGATTCCGACCATCCACGGTCTAATACTGAATGCTTCTTTCCAATCAGTAATAGGTACGATAACTTTCAATGGTAATACCCCAATTGCATCATCATTAACGATCGCACAAGGTCTCGTCTTTCTAATTTCACTATCGACTGTTGGTGCTAAATTCACTAACCAGATTTCACCTCTGAGCATTTACTTTCCTCAAGTTATAGCTGTTTTAACTATTCCAAAAAATCTTCGCCATCAAGACTAGTAAAAATAGTTAACTCTGGGTCGTTGACGTAATCTTATAATGCTAAGTTAGCCGCTATTTTTAATTGCTGTTCTAATTGACGCTCACTCATCACCTGTTTTTGAGTCTCAATCGAATTGAGCGCAATAGTCGCGATCGTCAATCGTTCATCGATCGAAAGTGTCGGTAATGCTTTAATGATTTCTGTAGTTTCCATTTTTAACCAGTTTAAGGCGATTTAGTTGGAGTTGCTGTAGGCGATTTGCTGGGGGTTGGAGTTGTGGGAGTTGTGGCGGGAGTTTGGCTGGGGGTAGTTGGTGTGGCTTGCGTTGGCGGCGTAATTCCTGTCGGTGGTGTCACAACATTAGGAGTGGCTTGCGTTGGTGGCGTAATTCCTGTCGGTGGTGTCGCAACACTAGGTGGTGTGGTAGTCGGGTTGACACCTTGAGCGGGATTGTAAGGAGTTGCGCCGCCTGGAGAGGGGGTGTAGGGGTAGTATCCAGGTGGCGGCAGGATTGGGGGTGTCGGCGCGGTGGTATTGGCGGGTAAAGTTGCTAACGCGACGCGATCTCCAGCAACGCCACGGAGCGCATCGAGGACTTCGACAACTTTATTGTAAGTGACCTGTTTGGACGCGTACAGGACGATCGAGCTATTGGGACGGGCTTGACGGTATTGTTTGACAGCTTCGATCAATTGTCCGGGTGCCATCGGTTGCTGTTCGAGAAATAATTGCCCCGCATCACTGAGACTGACCATTAGTAATTCTCGCGCCGCTGGCGTACCGCTGCTAGCTTTGGGAATATCGACGCTAATTGCCTGCTGTCTGGCTACCTGTAGCCCCGCTAATAGGAAAAATGTCAAAATGCAAAAGATGACATCAATCAGCGGTACC
>NZ_JANMZA010000497.1:0-2405 GCF_031382685.1 Chamaesiphon sp. OTE_8_metabat_110
CTGCTTGTGGGCAAATGCGGGCGAGTCGGAAATTAGTGGATAGTGAATAGCTATTCGCGCACGCCTTTGTTCCCCGACGGTTTAGCGGCGTTTTTATTAGGGGGTTGCCCCCGAATAAAAAAACGACAAGACAGCGAATCAAGACAGTGGATAGTGGATAGCGATTCTTAGAGAATGATGGTGGGCAGTGCCCACCATCTAGTTTTTAGAATATTTTTTCTTTAAACCTCTGTTCACTATTCACTATCCACTATCCATTAACTCACCAAACTGCGATCGGGACGTAAATTTCGTGCGCCACGGAGATAAGGATGATAAACTTTAGCATCCGCTGGGAGATTGGCGTGAATTAGGAAGCGAATACAGCGGGGGAGACTGCCCTCGACGTGCATTTGTTGGACATCCATCAGGGCGACATCTTGCCAAGTCGGGTAGATCCGGCGAGCGATAGCGGCGGGGAAGACTGCATCCAAATCCTTGGTAGCGGTAAAAATGACACTGATGATGCGATCGGGATCGATCCGATTGCGATACTCTAATTCTTGCAATAGCTCGGTAACGGCACTATAGATCGCACCCTCTGTATTTTCACTTGCCGTCGTCGCCCCGCGAATTGCTCTCATCTGCCACTCCACGCCATCATCCTCCGCAAATTTTTATTATCTTACGCCACTTAGGGACGATATAACCATAAAGGTTGTCCGCTAGTGCTTAGTTCAAATTGTACCCATTCGGCGGTCGATACTACTGTTGAGAACCCAGAAACTTGATTTTGCAGGATTCTACTTAATAAAGGCTTGCGTTCTTCGATCGTCTGTAGCTTAGCCTTTTGGGGATCTAATCCCGCTAATTCCGCCACCCAAAGCCGAGCATCCTCTTCCGAACCGAGTCGATCGACCACTCCAAATTCTACAGCTTGTTCGCCAGTAAAGATCCGTCCATCGGCAAAAGTTCTCACCGTTGCGGGATCGAGATGGCGAGATTCTGCCACAGTATTGACAAATTGCTCGTAAGTACTATCGATGAGGGTTTGGAGAATTTGTTCCTCGGGAGCGGTTAACTCGCGATCGAATGACAAGATATCCTTATAAGGCCCAGATTTAATCACTTTAAACGAGACACCCACCCGATCGAGTAATTTCTCCAGATTATTACCGCGCAGAATCACCCCAATACTGCCTGTGAGGGTACCGGGATTTGCCATAATGTGCGGGGCACCCATGCCGATATATACACCCCCTGAAGCCGAAATATTGCCATAACTAGCAACAATTTGAACCTTCGATTGCAGCCGTTGGAGCGCCTGATAAATCTCATAAGAATCGCCGACAGTTCCACCAGGACTATCGATCCGCAATAATAAGGCGGGATACTTACGTTCTTCAACTTCCTTGAGTGCCTTCAATACGGCTTTTCGCGTACCGCTACCAATCGCCCCAGCAATCTCAATGCGGGCAATTTGTTTCGTAGCTTTCTGATTAAACGGCCAGAACATAATTTAGTTGGGAGATGGGAGTTGGGGGACGAGGAGACAAAGGAGACGAGGAGACGAGGAGACGAGGAGACGAGGAGACGAGGAGACGAGGAGATTAGATGAATCGAGTATCGACTGTTATTCGCTCCGAACTCTCAACTCCCATCTCCCATCTAACTAGCAGAGTGTGTAAAGAAAATATACAATCTGTAAAAGAGCCGCAATTCTAAGTATTCATGCAGTTAAAACAGTCCTCATTCACTTTCAGCTTAACACCGATCTTGTTGGTCGTGCCCTTTTTTCTCTGGGGAACAGCGATGGTGGCAATGAAAGGAGTGATGCCCCATACAACACCCTTGTTCATGGCGGCAATTCGACTGATCCCCGCTGGGATCTTAGTCTTACTGTTTGCCTTATTGCCCGTTGCGGGAGGAGATCCTACTGCCAAGCGGCTGCAACCGCAGGGATGGCAAGCCTGGGCGTGGATCTTGCTGTTTGCGGCGATCGATGGGACGTTATTTCAGGGATTTCTGGCAACTGGATTGGTAAGGACTAATGCGGGCTTGGGTTCGGTGACGATCGACTCGCAGCCGTTGGCGGTAGCGATACTCTCAGCCTGGTTATTTAAAGAACGGATTGGTGCGATCGGGATTTGTGGCTTGGTGCTGGGCGTGTTGGGAATTAGTTGTGTCGGTTTACCTGTCGAGTGGTTGAGTCAAATTTCGACTAATTCTGGAGCGAGTCAATTCGATCTGTCAGGATTAGCGGAGCGCGGCGAGTGGTTGATGCTCCTAGCTGCCCTCTCAATGGCGGTAGGCACGATCTTAGTCCCGTTTGTCACCAAATATGTCGATCCGGTCATCGCGACGGGTTGGCACATGATTATCGGCGGGGTACCGCTGGCGATCGGTTCGGTGTATTTGGAGTCAAA
>NZ_JANMZA010000504.1:0-10840 GCF_031382685.1 Chamaesiphon sp. OTE_8_metabat_110
TGTCTTGACGCGCTTAACTTGGAGGGAACCTCCAAAGCGCGCGTCGAGTTCAGCACACAAACGGGAGGGAACCTCCCAGCGTGGCGGGGGACCCGCCACGCGTTCGATGCGCCGCTCCCGGATTATGCGAGACAAGACAGCACACCAAGCAGAAGAAGGAAACCCAACATCCCCACTGCTCACCATCTAGGTTGCAGGCTTTTCTAATGTTGAAAATATTTGCACCGTCCACACTGACTGCGTGGGCGGTGCTACTTACTAGATCGTTTCTGCCTTCATCGCTTTAGGTGCGTTCTGTGGCAGTCGTGTAGTTGCCATTTGATAGAAAACTACCAGTGGCAAAATGCCCAAAACCAATCCCAACAAGATCGGAATATAAAACCCAGCGGCAATACTCATAATCGTCGCAAACGCAAAGTTACCTAAATATACAGCCAGCGGTAAGCCGAGTTGCTGGGGTGACAAGGTTAACGGCTTCAACCGCCAGATGAAAGTAGCGACCGTCATAAACACGACCCCAGTTCCAAACCAACCTACAAAATTTTCGTAAGGCATGCCAAAAAATGCCCCAGGCTGTTCCCACAACCAAAATGGCATCGTCGTCTGACTCATCGCCGGATCGAGGACAAAATCCCATGAAGTTAATAATAGCGAGCCAAACCCGATCGCGCCGATATATTTGAGTAGTTGCGGGATGGCAAAGGTTTCCAACCCAGCTCTGGCGATCGTATAGGCACTGAAGCCGATGTAGAACCAGGATAAAGGAATCGTAAATGGTACCAATCCCGCAATTTTGTAGCCCAATCCAGACAGATAATGATAGTGTCCGAAGGGAAATCCAGTACTAGTACCCACTAATTCAGCGACCAATGACAATCCGATCGCGGGTACCATAAATCCTAAACAATGCCACAGACCGAGAGTTCGATAAGCATATACCGCTACCGCGCAAGTGCCCAGTATCATGTAGACGACACCGCCACCCGCCATCGACCAAGCAAAGGCTGTTTTACCAAAATCGGGTAATGCGGCAATAAAATCGGGGTTTGGTAATACCAGTAGTAATCCGGCTAACCCAAATGCCATTGAGATGATGTGCCCAATCAGAAGAGTTCGCTCAACGCGTAAAAGTTTTTCCATCAATCGCAACCTAATTTAAATTTTCCGACTCATCCAGATTAAACGTGAATTGGAGAGTTATTCGCCCGGTTGAGAATCAATAACTACCCAATTTTCTAGATCGAGGTCATTTTATAGTTTACAAATCTTTACTTAGTAGTATACTGTAATAATCACTATTAAACCCAAAATCAATCTGTAAAAATCGTTAATTTGGGAAATTTGGAGATCGCAATCGGTCAAACTTGGCAGCGTGCAGGAGATCGCTCGTGCTCGTTGGCGTAGCCGCGCCGCGAGGTAATCGGCACCAAAATCGGTAATTTGGAGCGGTTCGATCGATCGAATATTAGCACCGATCGCAACGGCAGCAAGATCGACCCCAGACTGAGTGCCGCAGGGATCGAAACAGGTTTCTCATCATCCATAATAAAAGAGTCAAACATTGTCGTTTAGCGGATTTATCGATCGTGTCAAAACTGCTTATTTACGGACTAACTGCTAGTACCTACGTCCGCACTGTCCGGCTACTACTAGAGGAAATCGGTGCCGAATACACTCTCCACAGCATCAATATCTTCAATGGCGAAAATCACGCCCCAGAGTATCTCGCCAAGCAGCCCTTTGGGAGAGTTCCGACATTAGATGTCGATGGAGAGCTAATTTACGAAACTGCGGCGATTACTCAATATCTCGATACAGTCCTTGCCAACCATAAGTACAGCCCCGCCGCGCCGCTGCACCAAGCCCGGATGCGCCAAATTATGGGGATTATCGATAGCTATTTATATCCTCCCGCGATCGGGACGATCGTCATTCAAAGTCTCATCGTACCTACTCAGGGCGGTCAGACAGATGTCGAAAAAGTTAACAACGCGATCGCACCCGTCAAAACTGCCCTTGAGGCGATCGAATCGTTAGTAACAGGTAATCTATATCTGCTCGGTAGTGACATCACGCTTGTCGATTTTTATCTGATTCCCATTTTTGTCTACCTAGCTCAAACCCCAGCATTTGCCACAGTTACCGCGCAAACACCTAAATTAGCAGCTTGGTGGGATACAGCGAGTCAGCTACCTAATGTCAAAAAAGTGTGTCAGTAATGTAAGTTAATCTGACAAGTTATTATTCGCTTCTACCTGATTTTCGTAAAAATCGGGTAGAAGAGATCGCACTATGTTTTATCTAATAACAGGTGACAAACTCCCGCAAGACATATCCCATAATTTTATAATTACCCTGATTCTTAATCGCCACCAACACCCAAGGTTTACCCTCACTATCCGTCGAGATTGACTGGGCATAGACGGTTCTACCGTTTTTGAGCCGATTGACTACTTTGCCATTAGGCTGCAATCTCGCGTTAAGTGGGGTACCAGTCGGATCGGTAACGCGGCAAGTTCTGCCGGAGACATCGCCACCTTGCGCTCGTGCGGGTAAAGAGGCTGGATAAGCACTCACAAATAGAGCGAGAATCGTTAAACAGGTGAGCTTTGGCATATTTACTCCGGATTTTTTAGTTGTCATAGATAATTGCTTCCAATTATAAATACAACAACTTTAATCGGGTACATTCCCGATTCCAGAGCGAGTCTAAGTCGTCGATTCTAATTTCTGCCCCAGCTTTGGTTCGGTACCTGCGATAATTCGTTGGATATTGGTACTATGTCGCCAGATGACGTAAATACCGCCGACGATCGCAAACACGACCGAAGGTAATGGTCGAGCGAATAGGAGCATCCAAATTGTCACCGAAATTGCACCCGCGATCGAACTCATCGATACGATTCGACTAATTGCGATCGAAATCCCAAACACCAAGATCGTCGAAGCGCCGACTTGCCACGACATTGCCAGCAACACGCCGACGCCTGTGGCTACAGATTTACCACCACCAAAATTTAGCCAGATCGATTTACTGTGCCCTAAAATCGCTCCGGTAGCCGCTAAAGGGACTAGATAAGCTTGCCACTCGGTCGGCAGTGCTGGCACTAAATTGTAAGTGAAAATTACGTTGACAATTGTGACTGCTAATGCACCTTTAATCGCATCGATGAGTAACACGATCGATCCGGGCACTTTTCCCAATGTTCGCAGTACATTCGTCGCACCTGTCGAACCCGAACCATGTTCGCGAATATCGATGCCTTGTAATAGTTTTCCTGCTAAGTACCCAGTCGGAAATGAACCTAGAAAGTAGGCAAGGATAAAAATCCCAATGGCGATAATGGTGTTATTTAGCATTCAGTCTTCAATTACAATTATTAATTATTAATTATTAGTTATTAATTAATAATTATCTACCGATATTCCCGATAATCATCCAACTGTCGATCGGGATCGGGCGCAAATGCCAGCCACAGCGGATATTGAAGAATCGAGAGGCTAATTTGATTTTCAGAATTATCGATAATAATTAGGGGCATTTCCTGATTTGCGACAATCCGATCGACTTTTTGGATTAGCGCTTCGGGATCTTCAAACAAAATAATCCCCCCATTGCCACCAAAATCGGCTTTAGAAAGTCCCAAACAGTCTTGAAAGCCTCTGCGCCAATCGCCCAGACGTTCGGGCAGGTTGGCAAGGACAAGGGTGCGGAGATAGTCACCATATAGCTCTCTGAGCGCAGATACTGCCGCTGCCGCTACTAGGATATTCTGTAAACGGCTGCCCATCGTGCGAACCGCACCCCGCCCATCTTTACTAAAAAACCAGTCTGATACTTTATCGGCGTGGACGGCTTCGAGGGTACGGCGCAGTTGCCAAGCTGGCGCATAATAATCTGGGGCATTGCGATAACGATCGATCGAGGCACGGACTTTAGTGGCTGTTGTTTTAAAAGCAGGTTCGGCAAACTGGGGGGTTTGGGATCGGGAGTCGCGACTGGGTGAGGCTGGGGCTAGGGGTTGCCGAGGCGCGTTACCGCTAGCAGCGCGATCGAGCGGTGCTTGAATCCGGATTTGAGCGGGGGGTGGTTGGGGAAAGTCGATTTCCTCAGCGATGACAACGAGATCTTGCAGGCTACCGACAAGGTAGTCTTTAAATCCTTGCAGGCGAATGGCAATATCTTGAGAGCCACCTGCAAAACTTTTGGCGATTTCTTCTTGGATGCGATCGCGTCGGCGTTCGAGCTGTTCGACAGAGATTTGCAGTTTTTGGCGGCGTTGTTCGAGTTCGGAAATCGAAGTTTGGATGACTTGCCCAAAAGTTGTCTGCGTCTCCACGATTTGTGCTTGGAGTGCCGCTCTAGTCGCTTGAAGTCGATCGATTTCGGCTTTGATTTCCGCCTCAGCGCGGACTAGTGGTAAAACGTGGGGATCGATTGGCGTACTTGGAGGCACTGACGTTAGGTTTAGTGGTACTGCATCAGCAGCAATTGGCTCGGTGGCTACGGCTGGCTCTAAATCCGGTGGTTCTAAATCTCGATCGATCTCATCGAGTAAGTGATGCCAGTTATCTTCCGATTGCGGGGGATCGATCGTCTCCTGTGGCGGCTCTACTGGAATGGTAATTGGTGGCTGTGTCTGTGTTGGCGGTGAAGATGAAGTGGAGCGTTCGGTGACTTCGCCGCTATCCCAAACATCCCCAAGTGGCTCCGATGCTGACGAGATCTGTTCGACTACACGAACATCGATAATATCCGATCGTGGGGAAGATTGGCGATCGGGTTTTTGCTTGGCAGTTCCGTCAGAGTTCATAGATTTTGGCGTGGCGAGCACAGAAATAGATTGGCTATGATAGCGGCAGTCTCAGATCCAGGTCGAGAACTACAAATCGATCGCTCATCACTCATTATATCGTACTGTAACGTTCTGCCTGCATTTGCCATCATCCCTGGCGATCGAGCATAACTGTTTGAAGGTAAAAATAGAAGTATCGAGTCAAAAATTCTTAAAATTAAAGCAGGTGCAATTCATAGATTGCACCTGCTTTAATGTCTAATATTATAGCCGAGCGAGTCTGACTTAACTAGCTTGTAATTTAATCAATGTTCTAGTTCCAGCCGCATCGCTAATCGACAAGGCAAGCATCTCTCCACTTTCACTCTGTCCGGTTAATACCTCCTGCGGAGAGTCGATCGTATGAGCATAAGTTACTTCGTCGCGACCGATTTCAATAACTAGGTCGTCGCCTTTATTCGGTCGGTCATACACCATTGCCATCAAGGGCGCATCTTTAATTAATTCTGCGTCGCCGACTTCCGAACCGATGATTTCAATCGACACATGTCTGCCGCGATTGCCATCTGAAAACTGGTCGAAAAACTCGCCCCAGCGATCGTTCGGTATCGATTTGTTGATTTCAATTTTGCTACTCATTAAGATTCCTGATAGACGATTTAGTAAGTTTTACTCAATGCTTTAAATTCGTTGGCTAGCAATAGCAGCAGTGCAATTGTTGCCACTATGCCAGTTACGGCAATGATCGGCGTACCGAGCTGGCGAATGCCAATCCCGAGTAGTGCCCAGACGATAACCAGGGTGTATGTAGTATCGCGGCGCTCGATGTAGATATAGCTGGCAAGTGCGGCACTAACAACCATCATTAACACCGTCCATGCCGTCGCTGGAATGCCCCACCCATCCCATTCGCTGACAAATAGGGTACTAGCAACATTGACGATCGTGGCGACAGTTATCCAGCCGAGGTAAATACTGATGGGAACGTGTAAAAACCATCGCTCCTGTTTGGAGACGTTTTGAGAACCGATGCCCAGACACTGATATAGGGCAATCAGCGGTAGCAAAATCCCAAACATAGCAACGATCGACAGCGGAAACTGTCTGGCTAGAAACAGATAAATCCAAGCGCACTGAGCGACACACGCGATCGTCAATAGATAGCCACCCCGCTCCAAGCGGGGATTGTGACGCTCGGTAGACTGAAACTGATAAATCCCATAGGCAATCAATCCCAAATACACCACACCCCAAATCGCAAAGGCATAATTAGCAGGCGTAATCTGAACTGGTGCCAATAACGTATTCGACAACTTGCCTACGTTAGTACCATTGAGCGGGAAAATATTAGAAAGGGTATTGACTACGATACTGGCAACAATAGCAAGCAGAGTTACTAGTTGGCGGGTTAGTGCTGGATCGGAACTTTGGTGAGATAGTTTCATAGGAAATTATGATGACAAAATTGCTCGATCGAGACTGAATCTAAGTCAACCGCCAGCAGTCTCATTTGTGCAATGCTAGCCCCAAATCGCTCGGCTCAAACCTCGATTGAGTGTCTACTTAGCTGGATTCTACACCCGAACATTTTGGCTGAAGATTAATAGTTAACTTTACCGATCGCCATGACAATATCTTTTTTCAGATGTCGTTCAGTTACTAATATTATCACAAGCCATCTTCAAGATAAATCAATCGATCGACAGATTTTTGCTCGATTAATTAAATTTATTCTGGCTTAATCAGGAAAAATTTTGCTCACAAGCGGCATTGATTTTTTTAAGGCTTCAGCTTTTTTGGCTCTACTATTAGGACAGTAGTCTACACAGTCAATTGCTGATTGAGTAAGTACTTTGCTCGGATGCAGCGCACAATTTAGATAAAGATTGTTATTAAAATAAGTACAACTATGACAAAGTGCTTTGGGTGCAGCTACGCGCCCATTTGACTTCTGTCGATATCTAGAAATACACGCATATGCTGAAACCGCCAACGCTGTTAGCACCGCAATACTACTTACAATTGGGAGCATCGGGTCGGTAGCTATGTTTCCTACCCGGTACTGGCTCGGATTTAGTGAATTAGATGGCTGAATCACTATTAAATTTGCTTCCATTTCCATTCCTGCTTGATTTTAGGGACGCTACCAATCCTGCTGTAATCCAGGTTGGAAGTCACAAACTTTAGTATCGATCGATAATACTACTAACTCACACATCTTATTTGTACTAAAGATCGTCATGTCAATGAATCGATCGATAGGCAGATCTTCAGTCGTTCTTTTCCACTATTAATCTCTGTCAATGGGCAGAGACGCTCGCGATCGGCGACTCTAGTAATGTCATGAGTAATTTGGCAAGCGGACTGTGAGAGAGCGCCGATCTAGCTCTCATTCCGATCCCTCTGACCTCTGACCTCTGACCTTTTATACCAACACAAAGCAGGGTGCGCCGCACAACAAATATTTTTCGGCGCCCCCAGGAGCGATTAGATTAATTAACTTATTAGACTTCTTGCGAAAGTAAAAACAAAATCTTTACTAGTATTGTCTTGACTAAAAAAACCTAAAGCCTCAAACCTAAAGCCTAATACCTGACTTTCGCAGGAAGTCTATTGTCCTTGCATCTTCAAGACGACTGAGAACGTCCGTAGTAAGATTTTGAGGTCTAACCAAGGCGACCAATGCTTGAGGTAGTAAAGGTCGTATTGGAGCTTGATCAGGGCATCTTCGGTCGTACTGCCATAACCGTAGTTGATCTGCGCCCAGCCAGTCAGCCCCGGCTTGACAGCCAACCGCGTCCGATAAAAAGGGATTTGCTGTTGTAATTCCTTGATAAATTGGTAGCGTTCTGGGCGGGGGCCGACCATGCTCATCTCGCCCCGCAAGACGTTGAGCACTTGAGGTAATTCATCTAAGCGAGTTTTCCGGATGAAGTTACCAACTTTGGTAATTCGAGCATCACCTTTGACCGCCCATTGCGCCTTACCATTGCGTTCGGCATTTTGCACCATCGATCGAAACTTGTAGACTGTAAATTTAGCGCCATACTGACCGACGCGCTCTTGTTTGTAAAATATCGCACCAGGGCTATCGAGCTTAATTGCGATCGCTACAAAGGGAAACACCACCGCCAGTACCAAGCCGATAATCGTGCCACAAATCAAATCTAGAATTCTTTTACCAATCCGATTGAATGTATCGAACGGATTCTTTTTGAGAGGTAGAGCTGAATACCATTGACTGCCAATGTGTTCGACTGCTACTTTCCCCGTAATTTTCTCATACAGCACTGGCATGGGCGTAATCGCAATCCCGCGCTCGTGAAAATTAGTTAGGAGCTGTAGCAACTCTTCATCGATCGGGCGGCTGATTGCTAGAACGATCTCATCGACGTTGTAGCGATCGATATCTGCACTCAGGTTGTGACGATTGCCCAAAACGGGGATATTTTGACAGACTTTGCCATGTAGCTTGCGATCGTCATCGATAAAACCGATCGCTTGGTAATGCGGATACTGCTTGAAGGCTTCTGCCAAAATCGTCCCAGTCACACCAGCGCCAATAATTAGCACTCGTTGGCAAGCATGTCCGACACCGAATACCAGTGCATACATTAGCCGCCAAGTCAATAACAATATCGTCGTATTCAAGATTGCCACGGCGGGGGCAAATCTTAGTGACACCGTGTTTTCATTCAACGGCAGTGGCGATGTTAAGAAATAGTAGAGTAAATAGATGAGGCCGACAATCGCGCCACCCCAACCAATGCGTTGGATCGTGCGTCTGACTTTGACAGCAATCCGCAGATCGTATAGGTCGTTAATAAACATCCACACCAACCAGCCGATGCCCATCGCCACCACCCAGGCGGAATGGGCAGTCAGTAACTGCAAACTAAATCCTCTACCAGTTTTATAAGCCCAGTACCATAGTGAGCTAACAATTCCACTGATAATCAGGATAATGTCAGCGATACACAGTAGAAATTTACGCTCGGAAAACTCCAGCGATAGCCTAATTTCTGGTAACAAGTATGAAAACATTAATCTACCTAGTTTATAAAAATCAGTGGAACTGTTAGTTTTTTGCGAGCCTCACTTTCGCCCTACCTGTAAATATATTACCTTTTATTTAGCTAAAATATATAAATAAATAGACCGAACTATCTACCTAAAAAAAGTATATAATCTATACAACTTTTTACGTGGATTATATTTTTGTCTGTACATGAGTTCAAACTAATCTTAACTAACACGCCAATCTTTAGAATCAGCTAATTATCCTATCTTAGTTGTACATTCAATCTCACATTAAATTAGCAATCCTCTTCTCAAACAAACATGGCTCGATCGAAGATACTTATTAAGTCAGGGAGGTTCGACAAACTAGACGGGATCTCGATTCCCCACCAATCGTGTTATTAATGTAATAATTTTGAAGTTGAAGATCTCGATTATAGTACATTTAAACTCAGCCAAATCTCGCAACTAAGTTCTTGTCGATCGCCAAAAGAAACGTAGATATGACTCGATCGAGTTAGGCTCATGCTGGAGTTGCGCCCAATTCTCAATGTGACAGCAATGCTAAAATGAGCTACATTGCCTAGCTGTAAGCCCCGAATAAGTGCATGATAATACTGCTATATAAATTGCCTGCACTCAGATTTTTGCAGCTTATGCTCGGTCGCAAATCGATCGCGATCTGCTTAGTAGTCTTAACCCTAATTGCTATCTATATCCCCACGGTAGCAGTAGTTCCGATAGCAGCTAAAAAAATCATCGAGTACGGTTGGGATGCGCCAACCCCAAACTTTTTCCGCCAGCAGATCCGCCAGATGGAGCAGCGTCGCTTCGATGGCGTTATTCTCAAACTTAACGCTGGCAAAGAGGTATTCAAAAAAACGCCCTATCCCAATGCCGCATTTACTCAAGATCGTCGCGATCTCGCCGCCACCAAATCTTCCCGGCTGACTGATAACTTTGTCGTCATGTGGTCGGGGATGGATAATGGCTGGGATTGGTTTAATGACGCTGACTGGGCGGCTGCGGAAAAAAATATCCAGAACTTTGCCAAGACCGCCAAAGCCGGGGGCTTTCGCGGAATTGCATTTGATTCCGAGCCATATACTACCAGCAGTCCGTGGAAATATCGCCAGCAACCGCAGCAGCAGGGCAAAACGTTTGCTCGATATCAACAGCAGGTTCGCAAGCGTGGTGCTCAATTTATACGGGCAATCCAAGCTAGCCAACCACAGGCGCAAGTGCTCACATTTGGATTGCTCAGTTGGATGAAAGATCTGTGGTCTAATCCGGTGAGTAAAACTAACTTACAGCAGCAACTGGCAAGTCATGACTATGGACTATGGCCAGCTTTTATTAATGGGATGCTCGATGCGGCTCGATCGGGCGTGACAATTATCGATGGCAATGAATGGGCTTATTATTATTACAAGACTGAGTGGTTTGATGCCGCGCGCGAGGCTATTTTCAAGCAGGCGCGGATCTTTGTCGCATCCAGCAACTCTGGCAAATATGGCAAACATGTCAAACTCGGTCAAGCCGTCTACTCCGATCTCATTTTGGATCTATTTCCCAAACCGCTCACAGATCCTCGCGCTGGTAAGACTACCCAACATTTTCTATCGCCAGCCGATCGACTCCGATTATTAGAACACAATATTTATCACTCGCTCCGCACTACCGATCGCTATACCTGGGTTTATAGTGAAAGTGCTGATTGGTGGCAAAATCGGATTCCCCCAGGTGCTGAGGCGGCGATAGATCGTGCCAGAGCCAAACTTAAAGCTGGTAAACCCTTGGGCTTCGATCTCGCGCCTGCTGTCGATAAAGCTGTCAAGCAGTGTCAAGCAGTCAGTAAAGATTGCTAGTATTTGCTCCGCTCTAGCATCGCCTCCGAATGTGTCGTGTCGCGCTAAACCCGGAGGAAACCTCCGGAGCGCGCGCCGCAAATCGGGGGCGATGCTAGAGCGGAGCAAATACTAGCAATATTTACTGACTGCTTGACACTGCTTGACAGCTTTATC
>NZ_JANMZA010000568.1:0-5185 GCF_031382685.1 Chamaesiphon sp. OTE_8_metabat_110
CCAATGCCACCGACAATTAGTGAAATTCCGGCGATCGCACCCACCATCAGCGTCAACGACCCCATAATACCCGTGAGAGTCTTAATCAGATCCACTTCATTGGTGACAGTAAAATCATCCTCTTTGGGTGGGCGAATATCATGGCGCAGCCGGAGCACATTCGCCACCTGAAATTCCGCTGCTTCAAGTTGGTCGGGATTACTCGCTTTTACCCAAAAGCCGTTAATTGCCACACCTGTGAGCGCATTGTTACCAACAATCTCCGCAGACATATTAGTTAGGGGCAGATACACCATATTATTCGTATCTTGCAGCCCTACAGCCCCTTTCCGCTCCATCACCCCCACTACGCGATAACGCTTACTCTGAATCCGAATATCGCTACCGATCGCCGTTGCTGACGCAGGAAACAGATCGTCTCGAACTTTGGCACCAATTACCACCACTGCTTTGGCTGTATCCAAATCCTGCTGCTGAAAAAATACCCCTGATTCCGGTCGGACATTTCTCACTTCTGGAAAGTTTAAATCCGTGCCGATGGCAGTTATCGAAATGTTGACATTCCCCCGCACCACCTGAACACTTGGGCGGTATAAGAACGCTGACACCGCTGTCGCAGCAGGGACTTGTTTGGCGATCGCCTGAGCATCTTCCCAGGTGAGTGTACTAGCAGAACCAGCCCCCTGACTGATGCCGCCCGTTTTCGCTGCGGCTGCTGACACCTGGAGGATATTGGTACCCAATGCTGCAATACTCGACTCGGTAGATTTTTGGACACCCTGACCGATCGAAGTAATCGCAATGACAGAGGATATCCCAATAATTACACCCAGCATCGTCAATCCACTGCGGACTCTATTACTCCATAGGGTTTCCACTGCCATCAAAAATATTTCCAGCAGCGAAATCTTGCGCTTACTACGGCGAGATGGACGCAAAAGAGATTTGTCCGGCAAATCCCCTCCTCGGAGGGGTGCCCGTAGGGCGGGGTGGGTAGATCTACGCATAAATTCAAATATCCACAAATGGTAGTTTCAGAGAGTGCTGTCGATCGTCAACCGCCATCTGTAATCGCAGTGGCTCTACGGGTTCCAGGTGGAAAACTGAGTAAAACCCGTTCGTTCCCAGTTAAACCAGACTTAACTTCAGTCTTATCATTAACAGTTGTCCCCACCACGATCGGCGTAAATACCGGATCGCCGCCTGTTTTCGCCACAAATACACCCTGAGCCTTTGCCTGTTGCACGATCGCCGCCGTCGGCACAACTAGCACCTGATTTAGTTCTCCGGCTTTGAAATCGATCGTCACATTCATCCCTTGACTGAGCAGTTTTTGGGGGTCAGCAACCGCTACTTTTACCTCAAAACTGGTCACATTTTGTTGCACCAATGACTGGGTAGCAACTTGTGTCACCTTGCCCGCAAAAGTTTTGCCAGAATAAGCGTCCACCTTAATTACAGCAACTTGCCCGACACGGATTTGGGAAATACTGGCTTCGGCTACCTGCGCCACAATTTCATTGGTGGATGCTAGAGCCAGAATCGAAGATGATGTTGCCGAAGTCACCGCACTACCCGCCGTTGTGGGGGTAACGAAGGCACCAGGATCGGCATATTTGCGAGCGATAATCCCCGCGAAAGGGGCGCGAATCGTGGTGTCGTCGATAATCCGTTGCGCGATCGTCACTGCACCTTGGGCTGCCATCACTTCAGCACGGGCTTGGGCGATATCTTCGGGACGCGATCCGGCTTTGAGTAAATTCAATGCCTGTTGGCGTTGGTTGACGACGCTTCTGGCTTGGGCGATATCTTCAGGGCGCGATCCGGCATTGAGGAGATTTAGAGATTGTTGGGCTTGTTCTACTTGCGCCTGGGCACCATCACGGGTCGATCGAGCCGTACTCAATGCTTGTTGAGAGATCGCTCCCTGTGCTTGTAATTGTTGGTTGCGGCGTAAATCTTCGGCTGCTTGCCTGTTCGTCGCCTGAACTTTACTTAGGTTAGCTTTAGCTCCAGCGATATCTTGCGATCGATTCCCCGCAATTAGCTTATTCAAACCAGCATTTGCTTCATTAACCTGAGCTTGCGCTTGGGCGATATCCTGCGATCGATTCCCCGAGACAACCTTATTCAGATTCGCCTGAGCAGCGGCAACATTGCCCCGTGCCTGGAGCAATTGCCCTTGAAGGTTTGAATTGTCCATATATGCGACAATCTGCCCTGGCTTGACAAAATCACCTTCTTTGACTAGCAGCCGTTTTAAGACACCGGATGTTTTGGGGCTGACATTGACCGAACTTTCGGGTTGCACAGTACCATTGGCGGATACCAAAATTGTCAGATTCCCCCGCGTGACTGCTGCCGTCTGAATCTTGCTCTGCGCCCGCTGTTTGGGTACAGTTACTAATTGGTTGTAGCCAACATAGCTACCAATACCGAGCAGTGGAATTGCCACCAGCAACCACATTAGCCGCTTGTCGATCTTGGGATGAAGGAGATTCTCTACCAAAGAATCTACGCCCTTCCTTAAATTCAGAGTAATACTCGACATTGTTACCTCAAACTCTGGTGTCAGGACATCGATCGATTCAATGTCCTAGTTGCTGTTTAGATCGTTAGACTCTAGAACCGGATACCAGCCCCAACAGTAAAAGCTGTGTCTCGATCCTGACCGTTATTTAGCGGTACGTTTACTGCTCCTTTTAATCGGAGGCTATCGGTAAGATCGAGATCGACTCCACCAACCAAACCAAAGTTAGTAGTATTATTATTGCTATTGCCAGTATTGAAGTCTACCGAACCACCAACAAAAGGAGTAAGTTGGAGGGTTTCCGCATTATTGCTGAGAGGGAGATCGTAGGTTAATGCCGTACCAAACTTAGTACCACTATTGGGAAAATAGACAAATGGACGCAGGGACAAATTACTGCTGATTCCAAATTTGGAATCGACCCCAAATGCGGTTCCGTTACCAAATTCAACCGATGGGCCGATCGAACTTTGACCTAATTGTGCGCTAGCTGGTTTACTCATGCCAAAAGGGGCAAGAGAGGAACACAGGAGTGCTAAGGCAATAAGCTGTTTTTTCATTGTAAATTCTCTGTTGTTTTATTTGAATTGGTCTCGCGATTGTAGCTCTTGGTATCGATTTAAGTTCTCAAAATTAATGTCATCTCTAATTTTGATATCAGGCATTAGTGCAGCCGCGCCAACGCCTTCAATTACGGATATTAGCCTCGATTCCCACGATTAACTTCTCGACTTAGTTGAACGTAGGTTTGATACCCACGCCGCTCCAGTCTGTTGGCGGCCTGTCGGGCATCGCGGCGATTGTAGTGGTTACTCTCAAAAGTCCACTGCCGATCGTTACGGTTGCGATAATAAACAGAAAACTGGCGATCGCGATTTCGGTTGTTACGATACTGGTAGTCGCGATTTTGGTTGTTACGATACTGGTATTCGCGATCGTACTGAGCGATTTTGTCTGAATCTAGTGCCTGTGCTGTAAGGGGCGTAGTTACTGCGAATCCCGTACATACCAGTGCTAGTAAAATTAGCTTCTTCATCAGATTAGTTTTAAAGTGGAATATTTGGGTTAGTTAATTAAATTCAGAATCTAATTAATCGACCATGCTTTAAAGTTAATCGATCGAAAAAGTAAATCACTCTCTCTAAAGGAGTAGATAAAAAATGCTTTAATAGAATAATGTAACGCTAATTCTCATCTTTTTATCATCTGCAAATTACACTTAAAATTGTTTGATTTTAAGATGTGCAATTAGCTCTCAAAAAAGGCTTTAGTTATTAATTTAATTGAATTAAAATATAAGTAGGTTGTAAATAAATCACAACTTACTCATATTTAAAAAAATTACAAGAGCAAGTATTTTCGTAAATAAAAATAAAGTCACTTTATTTTTATTTACATATATTTAATTAGAAAATTAACGAGACACAGGGGTTTAAATCCCCACACCATACAACCCAATTCTCTGCTTGGTGCGCTGTCTTGACCCAAACACATGCGGAGGGAACCTCCGCGTGATTTGGGTCGCTAAACCGTCGGGGAACCCGACGAGCGCGCATCCGCAATTCTCCATTCTCAATTCTCAATTAATTTAAGCGATCCATGCTTGCTACCTAATTGACTTTAGTTCCCTCTGAATCAGTCAAGACAGACCAATCATCTCCATCTAACCACTCCCAATGGGTAGCCAGATTATTACCGTCATTGCGAAATGTATACGTGGTACGGTATTCTGTTCCGATCGATGACGACCAAACACCATCACGGATCGTCCGCTGGCCAAGATGAATTCTGCCATAGTTGTCAAATATTTGGGAGGAATACGTTTGGCTCACAGCATCATAGCCGATTGTTTCGATCCCACTCATCGGTAAGTCGCCGATTTGCCCATTAAAGTGACGAACGAGAAAAAACCCACCTGGTAGCCACTCGTAGGTTTCCGCCCCAATCCACCGGACGGGTGAGTCGTAGGGGTTTTCCTTCGACTGTCCAGTTCCATAAGACAGCCCTTCTGTAGGCCACTTGCCAACAAATACATTCAGGAGTTGGAGTTCGGCACTAGGGGTGAGTGGTGGCTGTAGAGTCTGGGGTTTTGTTACTGTTGCTTTTCGTGACATGGTTTAGCTTCCAATGTTTGATGATAAATGCCTCGATGCTCTTGAGGAGCATTTGCTTTGCCTCCGGCAGGCTAACGCCAAGTGCAATAGCCGCTCCCTTCCTGCGGAACGCTGCTTTGTTGGCGTAAGCCTACGACTCCCGCGCTGATGGAGAATCGTCTACGAGACTTTCGTTAACTTCACATCCATCCAAGGGAGCCAATTCAAACCGTCGCTGGACTGCTCCCATTGACCTGTCAAAGTGTTGCCAATGCTGTTGAACAGACCTATGAACCGCGATGATTTTCCCTCAATCGTCCAGGTGTGGTCTTGAAGATGGGCGTGGAATAAGTCGGAGTTGCCGCGACTATCGAAGCAGTGGCATGTGTATGTCTGGCTCGAAGGGTCATAACCGATAAATTCGAGCGTGTTTAACTCCTCAGTCCCAATGTGTCCGTTCGCACGATGAACCAGGAAAAACTTACCAGGCATCCACTCATAGGTGTCCACGAAGGCTACCTTGACGGCTGGGACATCCGCGCTGGCGTGAGTCTCTCCTTCT
>NZ_JANMZA010000577.1:0-6923 GCF_031382685.1 Chamaesiphon sp. OTE_8_metabat_110
ACCTTGGTAGTTAATCACTGCCACCATTGTCGCTTCACTCAAGTCTTGCTTGAGCGTGGCGACGATCGCTTGTTTGTTTGCTAGGGTTCTCCCCATAAAATGCTTACCTCTCGATCGATCGAGTTTTGGGTGTGAACGGGGACGACAACAGGCATAAAATTAACCCCGACACTAGGTGCCGAGGTATTCATTCAGTCGCTCGTCGCGCTAGTATGCCTACTAGCGATCGAGCATGTCTGTTTGCGTTAACCTCGGCAGGGAAATTAAGCTATGCGCTCCTGCTGTCTGTGGTTGGCTATTAAGTTTTGGTTAACGCAATTTTTCAGTCGCGGCTGAACCTCAATCCTTTAGTACAATCTGGTTTTACGGTCGAACCGTAAATAAGCCTTGTATATCATATCACGACTCGATCGATTTGAGCAAGTGCCAAAATTGGGGCTAAGGTTTTCGATAGCTAGTAACGCGCAAAATCAACTTACCATTTTGGGGATTGCGGCTAAACAAAAATACGCCTTCCTCAGCTTCTCCTCCGGCTAAGAAATCAAATTGCTGTTCGCCCGTTTCTTCAATATCGCGATCGATCTGCAATTGGGCAGTTATGCGAACGGCATCAGCCGTCTCTCCGCCCTTATTTGTGAGGGTAAAGGGTACATAAAAACTGCCCTCAGCTTGACGGATCTTACCGCTCTGAACGATCGCTAACACTGGGGGTCGATCTCCAACTTTCACCCAACCATAAACTACTAATCCCACAATCCCAGCCACAATGCTCGATGCGATGCCAAAAGTCACCCATTCAGCCACAGATCGCTGTTGGTTTTGTTCGGGTTGGCTCATACCACGATCCGTCCCGCAGCACCACCAATCGTAGCTGGCAATCCTAGCACGATCGTGTGGCTCAACCATACCGTCCACGGATCTTCAAAACTGAGTTGATGGAAAAACCACAGCATTAATAATCCAGCCGTTAATGAAATAATATAAGCTACCAAAGTTTCATCGATCGGTCGATGAAATAGACCTTTTTGTTGGTAACGATTAGCTTGGTTTGTTAAACCAGCTACAAATACAATCCCGTAGGAAATTAGTAAAGAAACTGCGATCGTCGCTAGTAGCCAAGGAGGTGTCATGGCTGACGCCAACATGGGTACCTCTTGCGTCGGTGCGATTGTGAAGGCAATAAACAGAGCACCGATCGCAGTTGCGCCCACATCGGTAAGGGTGGCATTAATTGCTGCGGTTTTAGACTGTGGAGATGCAGATTGTGGTGCATTATTACCTCGTTCGCGATCGCCACTTAAAAATGAATTAGCAACAGCCACCCCCAGCGAAAATGGCACGCTTTCAAAAATAATTTTGCCGACGGCTTCATTAATTGATGTCGCAAGATCGATTTGGCGTAGTAAAACCAAAAGTAGGGCAGTACATACAAATCCTATTGCTAAAGTTTCAATACTATCCATCAAGGCATCGCGTATTTTAGTATCGACCGTTCCGCGAAATCCTTCAGTCCGAATTAGTAAGAAGACAACGACAAAGTTAGTAAGTAACGCGATTAGCATTGGCAAAGGTTCGGCGTAAGAACCAATCCACCAAACTTCCATCGTGTACAGTAATGGAATTCCAAACAAAAAACCACTTGAGGCTCCTCGGATCGCGTCCCTAATTTCTCTCTTAAAAGCTTGTCGAGCAGAATTAGATGGCGTATGTCTGTTACGGCTTTTTATCATCGGCTGCCAATACTTTTTTCGATTGTCAACAGAACGCTTCAATAATTAATAATTAATAATTATTAATTATTGAACCTATTCGAGCAAAACCCGCAATTTACTCTCCAGTTACTGATAATCCCTCGACCCAGATGCGCGGACAAACACCACTATTTGTCAGCTCCTCTTTGGGTTCGACATACACGATCGAATTTAATAACTCGCGGAAGTCTCCAGCAACTGTTGCTGCTTCAATACTGGTCTTGACACCCCGATCGACTACCCAACCGTCAAAAGGTAAAGAGAACGAACCTTGTAATGATTGTACGCCCGCATGGAGGGCAGAGAGGTCATCGATCAGGATGACATTTTCGGCTGTATCGAGGTTGTAGCGATCGTCTGCTGTTTCGCCGCCAGACACATGGTAAAAGTGGGGAGAAACGGTAATTTTCGACCCCATATTCGCGTGTCCGGTTGGTGCGGTATTCATCCGTTTGGCAGTTCCCGCGCTGTGGATGAATGCTGACAGCACACCTTTATCGATTAAGTTAAGTCGGCGGGTTGGCGTACCTTCCCCGTCGAAGGTTTCAATCCCGATATTGCTAGGATGCAGGGCGTCATCAGCGACAGATAATAAGGGTGAAGCAATCTGAGTGCCCAGAGATTCTGGCGTCGATAAGCTCTGATTGTCCAGAATATTTTGGGCGTTAAATAAATTTGAGAAGGCACCCATGAGACTTAAAAAAGCTTCGGGTGAAAAGACGATCGTATATTTCCCCGATGGTACTTTTTGGTAGTCGAGATGACTGATTGTTTTTTCGGCAGCTTCATCAATACACTTTTGAACGTCTAATTTAGCAAAACTATGACTGAGTTCAAAGGCTCCCGCGCTGCGAGGCTTTTTGCCTTCTTGTTCGGTTTTGGTGTATAAGTACAGTGAAGTATAAGAACGCGAATCGCTGCGTACCGCCCCATCACTATTAAGATAAAATTGGTCTACAGATTGCTGAGACAGTCCATTGTAGGGTACACTTTCGATCGCTTTATGTTTCGCTAGTAATTTTTGTTCGGCATCGATTAAGCTCTCGATTAGTTGCGGTACTGTCGCAGTTTTACCCACTTCAATCTGGACATCGGCAATTGGCGCAGTTGCTTCTGGACTAAAGTCAGGTGCGTGTTCTTTAATCCCAAAAAAGCTTGCTTCATAAGCACTCTTTAGCGCAAGTTCCAATCCAATATCATCGACATCAGTGGTACTAGTAATCCCAACGGTATTATCTTGATTCCAAACTCTAACGGTAATGCCCGATCGATTGGAAGCTTTGACTTGTTTTTGTTCGCCGCGATCGACCTGTACGCTGACGCTATCGGTAGTCGAGCCAGATAAATCGAATTTAGAAATGCCGAGTTTGGTGGCAATTTGACGAGCGGAGGCTGAGACTTGTTGAATATTTAAGGACATTGGAGATTATGAATTATGAGTTATTAATTTATGATTTCTGCCAAAATAGCATTATTGTTAAGCAGCAAATTCATATACTGGAGTTCGATCGAATCGAATCGGACTCTCGCGATCGAGGATAATTTCCTGGATGCGTTTTACGGTATTTGGTGCGAAAAATTGCGCCCCAGTATCTAAATCAACGCAGGCGGGTACGTTTTTGATTAGAAAAAACTCGCCATTGACTTCTAATGTGTATGTTACTTTTGTTTCTACTAAATCTTGAGTTCGTGTGTTACTCATCAATAATAGAAAAAATGTAGGGTGGCATTGCCCACATGGATTTTGACTTAATTCCGATGATTTGTATTAATAAATATGAGATATTAACTACTATCGAAATTGATGCAGTGGGCAATGTCCACCCTACATATCTACATATCTTGTAGGAGAAGGCGGGTTTGTTCTTCCATCATTTGTAATAACAAAAACTTTTAGCATAAACCCGCCCCTACAGATCCTAACGTCCGCCGACGGTAATCGAATCGACCTTAATATGTGGCTGTCCGACAGTTACATAAATACTGCCACTTACCGAACCACAAAAACCCGCCGCCAAACCTAAATCTGCCGAACACATCGAAATCTTATTCATGATTTCTTTGGCTTCACCAATGAGCGTCGCCCCCTTGAGTGGCTTGGTAATTTTGCCATTTTCGATCAGATAGGCTTCATCGACGGCGAAGTTAAACTGTCCGGTAGCACCGACGCTACCGCCACCCATTTTCTTACAATAGATGCCCTTCTCGATCGAGTTAAATAGATCGTCTACATGATGTTCGCCAGGAGCGATGTAGGTATTCCGCATCCGGCTGGCGGCGGCATACGCGTAGCTATTGCGGCGTCCGCTCCCCGTACGCGGATGCCCGGTGCGGATCGATCCGGCTCGATCGGCGATAAAATTCTTGAGGATGCC
This sequence comes from Chamaesiphon sp. OTE_8_metabat_110, assembly GCF_031382685.1. Taxonomy (NCBI): domain Bacteria; kingdom Bacillati; phylum Cyanobacteriota; class Cyanophyceae; order Gomontiellales; family Chamaesiphonaceae; genus Chamaesiphon; species Chamaesiphon sp. OTE_8_metabat_110. Next base: position 4,127 of record NZ_JANMZA010000577.1, read on the forward strand.
ATTTTCGATCAATAGGGTGCGTTGGGCTGGCATTCCTTCATCGTCCATATCAATGGTGCCAAAAGCATTGCCAGATAAACCCTCATCCCACGCTGTCAGACTTTCATGAGCGATTTTTTGACCCTTCATATCGATAAAGGGAGTGGTGTTTTTTTCGATTTGGGTGGTTTCGAGCAAGTGTCCGCAGGCTTCATGGAAGATCACGCCGCCGAACTGGTTTGCCATGATAATCGGATAAGTCCCCGACTCTACATAGTCCGCATATAGCATCTTACCCGCCGACTCCGAGACATCCTCAGCCGTCGCGCCATAATCCCAACTAGTCAAAAATCCAGGATTACTAGTATCGCCTACCCGTTGACCGATCGACGATCGATTGGCACCATCGGCACATAATAAGTTGTAGCCGACCGATTGTGTCAGCCGAATATCGCGCGCAAATGTGCCATCGCTGGAAGCAACTAAGACTTCTTGCCAATCGCGGAAATAAGCCGCGCGGCGAGATTGAATGTGGGTGGCGGTTTGTTTGAGCTTGCCATTGGCTGCAAGTAGCACATCTGCCATCTCTTGCATCGAGCTACACTGTTTTAACCAAACGTCCTTACCCTTTTTGGTCGCATAGTCGCGCAATAGTTCGAGATTGATTTCAGGTACATAAGAATTGGGCGCAGGTAAATGCAGCGCCATAATCCCTAACGCCTTCTCTAAGGCAGACTTCAGCCCCGTGAAGGACAAGTCATTGGTACTGACATAACAATCAGCATGACCCTTAAATACGCGGACTCCCGCGCCTGTAGATAACCGAGGCGAGATACTCGTAATTTGGTCATCTTCTGCCAAACAACTAATATAATTCGATCGCTCTAAGAAAAACTCGACAAAATCGGCACCAGCCGCTCGCCCTAAACCTAGCAGTGTCGCTAATGGCGCTTCCCAGGTTTCATCGAACCGATTGGTCGTCGATGCGTAACTCAGATTTGGTAGTTGCTTGGATAACAAAAAAGTCTTGGGATCGATCGAAACAGTCATGCAGGCTTCTCCTGGGGTGCTGTTTCTATTGTAACTAACAAGGAGAGGTTGAGGGGATTGGGGAGACTGGGGGACTAGGGGACTAGGGGACTAGGGGACAGGGTGACTATTTCGGTTCTCTTTACCTTTTACCCTTTACCCTTTACCCTTTACCTCCTATGAACATTTATAACAATTTCAAGCGATCGATTAAAAAAATTACCATCATGCAGAGAGTATATTTATGCCTAACAGCAAGTAGATTCGATCGTTAATTATGTCTAGTGTCAAACTCGAACGCATCAGTCGTAAATTTGCGACCGCCGCCACTACGCCAGAGCAACGATTTATGGGAATTGATGATATTTCATTCGAGATTCCCGATGGCGAATTCTGGGTATTGGTCGGCCCGTCTGGATGTGGTAAATCTACTTTACTGCGAATTATTGCGGGCTTAGAGGCAGCCACCAGCGGCAACGTGTATATCGGCGAGCGATTGGTAAATCAGGTACCCGCCAGACAGAGAGATGTGGCGATGGTATTCCAAAATTATGCCCTCTATCCGCACATGACAGTTGCTGAAAATTTGGGATTTGGGATGCAAATGCGGGGGATCGATCGATCGACTATCGAGCGGCGCATCAAAGACGTTGCCAAATCGCTCCAAATAGACATGTTACTCGATCGCAAGCCCAAACAACTATCTGGCGGGCAACAGCAGCGCGTCGCCCTCGGTCGTGCCATCGCGAGATCTCCTCAAGTTTTCCTCTTAGACGAACCCCTGTCCAATCTCGATGCCGGATTGCGCGATAACACTCGCAGCGAACTTCAGCAACTGCACCAACAAGTCGGGATTACGACGATCTACGTTACCCATGATTGTACCGAAGCGATGACCCTAGCCGATCGAATTGTCGTACTCGATCGCGGCTACATCAAACAAATCGGTACCCCTCAAGAAATATACCATCATCCGCTCGATCGAATGGTCGCCACATTTATCGGTACGCCACCGATGAATATCATTCCGGCTATCTATCAAGATCGGTACTGGCAAATCGGCGATAGTCGCATTTCCTGCACTCCAGAATTAGCAGCAAAGCTCCAACTTCATCAAGGACAAGGCTTAGATCTGGGGATTCGCGCTGAATATCTGACTATCGACCCCGAGGCGACCGCAAATATCTTAACAGTAACCATCATCGGTGTCGAAACCCAAGGTCGAGAGACTCTTATCAAAGCTCAAATTAACGGTACGACAGTTGCGATTAATTTATTGGCTCCGCCGCAGTGGTTAGCACTAGCATCAAACACTCCCCGAGCGCAGATCGGTCAACAATTGACTCTCGGATTTTCACTGGAATGGTTATTTATCTTCGATCCGAGTACTGGGCGGCGACTATTTCCCGCTCTCCATTAAGTATTGATAAATAGGGAAATGATTGAGGATTACCATGTAGCAACCGCCACGGCGATGAGGACATCTTGACCATTACCGTAATACCCCCGACTTCTCTAAGAAGTCGGGGGTATGTCCTAGCAAGTGCGTTATTTGCTATATCTGGACAAAATAGCAAATAACACCCCAACGCAAAAACCCCCCTCACATTACTATGAGGGGGGTTTCGTCTCTTAAACTCTTAGATCGAACAGATATTAACCGTTGATGGCAGGAGCAGTCAAAGCAACAGGAGTAGCTTCACCAGCAGCTAAGTCCAGAGGGAAGTTGTGAGCGTTACGCTCGTGCATTACTTCCATCCCTAAGTTAGCGCGGTTGATGATGTCAGCC
>NZ_JANMZA010000578.1:0-1717 GCF_031382685.1 Chamaesiphon sp. OTE_8_metabat_110
AATAAACTCGCCCAATGTCATATCGAAACCGCTAAAGATCTCGCTAAATTAGCCGATCTAAGTTTACCCGATCGAGACTTGGCTTATTTTGTCGCTGGTACGCCCGAATTTGCCGCCTACTGGCGCGATTTACAATGGGCGCAAGATTACGCCAAAACCAACCGCGATGTGATGATGGCGCGATTTGTGCGGATTATGGAGCAGCATCTTAATGGTGGTAAAAAAATGAAACCATTACTTGAGATTAATTGCCATCACAATTACGCCGAGAAAGAAATACATTTCGGTGAAGAAGTCTATGTAACTCGTAAAGGCGCAGTCCGCGCTCAGACAGAAGATTATGGCATTATCCCCGGTTCGATGGGGACTAAATCTTACATCGTTAAAGGCAAAGGTAACGCCCAAAGTTTCTGTAGTTGTTCTCACGGCGCGGGACGCATTATGTCGAGAGCGATGGCAAAAAATACTTATACTTTAGACGATCTAATCGCTCAAACTAGTGGCGTTGAATGTCGCAAAGATACAGAATTACTCGACGAAATTCCAGCAGCCTATAAATCGATCGATAAAGTGATGGAAAATCAATCTGATTTAGTAGAAGTAGTCGCCACTCTCAAGCAAGTAGTCTGTATTAAAGGGTGACACTTAGGCTGAATCTAGTAATGTCACAGGTTAGCCAGCGGTTGAAACCGCCGCTGGTGATGCAAAGTCCGCCTACGCGGACTAGAAACTTAAAGATGGCAACAGCGTTTAAATAAAAATCGAGGTTTAAAGCTACGCAAACTCAGCTAATTCTAGCCATCGTTCGCTGGTAGTATCGATCGATTGATTAACTTTTTCTAATTCCGCAGTTATTTTCTGAAGCTCACTGTAGGCTGCATTCGGCGAGTGAGCTAATTGCTGTTCGAGCTTGGTTTTGTCTGCTTCGAGTTTGGCAATTTGGGCTTCGAGTTTGGTAAATTCGCGTTGCTCCCAGGTGGATAATTTACGTTTTTGGGTATCGGGTTTAGGTGGTTCTGGTGCGGCTACTGTTGGGGCGACTTTTTTAGTATTTAGCTGATTCTTAGCTGCTAATTTTTCGGCGTTGGCTTCGGCTTGTTTGTAGTCGAGATAGACGGAATAGTTACCGGGATACTCGCGAATTTTGCCTTCAGATTCGATCGCAAATATTTTCTCGACAGTGCGATCGAGGAAGTATCGATCGTGCGAAACTACGATGACGCAGCCATTAAATTCGGAGAGATATTCTTCTAGAACTCCTAATGTTTGTACGTCGAGATCGTTGGTTGGCTCATCGAGAATTAATACATTCGGCATACTCATGAGTACGCGCAATAGAAATAAACGGCGTTTTTCACCACCAGAAAGTTTATTAATCGGGGTATATTGTTGGTTGGGTGTAAACAGAAACCGCTCTAACATTTGCGATGCGGTAATTTGGGTACCATCGGCAACTTTAACGTATTCGCCAACTTCTTTAATATAATCGATCGCGCGGAGTTGTTCGGTACCTGCTTCTTGTAAATCTTCTGAATGTTGATCGAAGTAGCCGATATGGATGGTGGTACCGATATCGACACTACCTTTGTCGGGTGCCAATCGTCCCGTACAGATATCCATCAGCGTCGATTTACCAGCCCCATTTTCACCGATAATGCCGATCCGATCGTCGGGTGAAAATTCGTAGGTAAAATCAGAAATAATCTGGCGATCTTCG
>NZ_JANMZA010000596.1:0-7651 GCF_031382685.1 Chamaesiphon sp. OTE_8_metabat_110
CTCGAAGAGATTCCTCTGGCTCAAACTCGCCGTTCTCATTTTGAAAAAATGGCACATCGAAAGCGCGCGACCTGCTCCAGCGGTTCGCAATCGCCAGCCCACTCGATCGATTTTTGAATTCGCCAACAGTATCAGTAACGCAGCTAAATGCTGGTAAAAAGACGGCTGGTGTTGATGGCAAAAAATCCCTCACAGTTGAGCAAAGATTTGCACTAGCTAAAGAGCTAACACAACACCAGAACAATTGGAAGCATGAAGGGCTAAGAGAAATTCCTATCCCTAAAAAAGACGGAACCATTCGGATGCTTAAGGTGCCCACAATCGCAGACCGAGCTTGGCAATGCCTCGCAAAATATGCTCTCGAACCTGCACACGAAGCAACTTTTCATGCACGGAGCTACGGGTTTCGACCAGGACGTTCGGCGCACGACGCGCAGAAAACACTGTTCAACAACCTATGTTCTCGATGCAAGGGTATCGATAAACGAGTAATCGAATTAGATATCGAGGCATGTTTCGACCGGATTAATCACTCTGCAATCATGGATAATCTAATCGCTCCAGCAAGACTCAAACTCGGTATCTTCCGCTGTCTAAAAGCTGGCACAAACGTAGGATTTCCCGACCAAGGAACACCGCAAGGTGGGGTGGTCAGTCCACTGCTTGCCAACATTGCGCTCAATGGAATTGAAAGCCTTCATAGATACAAAAGTACCAATGGAAGCTGGATAGAACCATCCATCCGATCCGCGGATGACATGGTAATAATCCTCCAACCCAAAGATGATGCAGAGGCAATACTTAACCGAATTAGTGAATTCCTAGCGAAACGAGGGATGAAAGTCAGTGAGCGTAAAACCAAAGTAACGGCTACGACAGATGGTTTTGACTTCCTCGGCTGGCACTTCAAAGTCCAGAAAAACGGCAAGTTTAGAAGCGTTCCTTCAGTGGAAAACTTCAAAGCACTCCGTAAGAAGGTAAAAACAATCGTCAAAAACTCGAATTATGGAGCCACAATCAAGGCTATGAATTTAGCCCCAGTGGTTAGAGGCTGGAGACAATATCACAAATACTGCAAGATGGACGGGTCGAGAAACTCCCTATACTTCATCGAAAAGCGGGCATACACGGTATTTAACAAGGAAAAGAGACAGAACCGCTATACCAGTAAAATATTACTGGATAAGGCATTTCCATCAGTTCCTTACTCCGAAAACAGACATGTCAACGTCAAAGGAAGCAAATCACCTTACGACGGAGACATAATCTACTGGAGCGAACGTAACAGCAAGCTCTACGACGGAGCAACCTCTAAAGCCCTAAAACGGCAACACCATTCATGTGCATCCTGCGGACTTAAGTTCGTAGGAGAAGAGAAAATACATCTGCACCATGCAGATGGAAATCACGATAACTTCAAAGACAAGAATCTAAAAGCAATTCATGAATCTTGTCATGATTATCTCCACATGAGCAATAACATAAGTTAAAGAATATCGGGAGCCGTATGAGGGGAAACTTTCACGTACGGATCTAACAGAGAGGGACGAGGCTTAATAGCCTCTCTCGACTCTACCGGTTAGGTCATGACGTATTGACTTCTTATGAGGCAGGTAATGCCAATCAACGGATTCCTGATGAACAGGTTCTTGAAACAGCAACAGCAGACAATCGTTGCATTATCACGTTTAACCGTAATGACTTCATTGTCTTACACCGCAGTGGGATCGAACATAAAGGCATTGTTATTTGTAAGGACGATCGCGATCGTCTACACCAAGCTCAGATAATTCATGAGAAATTAAGTGTGCAGGCTACACTTGAAAATCGGTTATTCCGAGTTCTTAAGCAAAATTAAATCGGCTCCAGCCAGCCGAACTAAAAGATTTTCTGAGAAATGTTCCGATCTTACTCGATGGTAAACCTGTCGAGAAAATCACCGCTTTTCTATTTCATGCTGGCGGTAATAACGATCCTCAAAAGCTGATTGCTAATGAGGGGAAAAGTTTTATTGGTAGCTATGTCCTGGGAATGGGATTCACATTTGATGATAGCAATTTCGATGCAACTCCTATTGCTGAAATGCACCAATTAATCGAACAATATCCTCGCAACCAAGAGCGAATCTTTCCCTACATTGGCGGTGAAGAAGTGAATTCTAGTCCTACTCATGCTCACGATCGATATGCGATTAATTTTGGTGAGATGAGCCAGGAAGAAGCCCGTGAGTGGTCGGATTTAATGGCGATTGTCGAAGAGAAATTTAAGTCTGAACGGATGAAGCAAAAAGATCGAGGTGGGCAAGAAAAATGGTGGCAGTTTCTAAGACCTCGATCTGAGATGAATAGGGCGATCGAATCACTCGATTGGGCTTTAGTTGTTGCGCGTCATCAACCACAATGGTCAGTGGCTCTTATGCCATCAAATATTGTTTTCTCAGAAGCTCTGGTAGTCTTTGCTCTCAATCAATATCCTGCTTTTTGCACAATCCAATCTCGAATTCACGAACTTTGGGCACGGTTCTTCGGCTCATCAATGAAAGATCACCTCCGTTACACTCCCTCCGATTGTTTTGAAACATTTCCCTTCCCCGAAAACTGGGAAACCAACCACGAACTAGAATCGATTGGGCAAGAATACTACGAATTCCGCGCCGCCCTGATGATTCGCAATGACCAAGGACTCACCGCCACCTACAACCGATTCCACGACCCAGAAGAAGACGATGCAGACATCCTCAAACTGCGCCAACTCCACACCCAAATGGACACTGCCGTCCTCGCCGCCTACGGTTGGACAGACATCTCTACCACCTGCGAATTCCGCCTCGACTATGAAGACGAAGAACCATCAGACACCCAGCCCACAGAAGGCAAGCGTCAGCGCAAAAAGCCCTGGCGATACCGCTGGCCAGAAGCCACCCACGATGAAGTCCTCGCCCGTCTGCTAGAACTCAATCAGCAACGTCATGAAGCGGAAATTTTGGGTGGTAAGCAGGCTGAGAAGAAGGCTAAAAAGCCCAAAGCGAAAGGTGCGACGAAGAAGCTCAAGGGTGTGACGATGGAGAAGCAGCTCAATCTGATTCCGCCGGATGTTGAGCAGTTGGATATGTTTTAGAAGTGCCCCCTAGCCCCAAATGCTGGGGGAACCGGATCGGCAGTCACTCAATGCTGGGGAACCCCGATCGGAAAGTCCCCCAAACTTGGGGGATTTAGGGGGCGCATTACCATTGACGAAGTTAACTATGACGGATGAATTTCCAGTTATTGATTCTTTTCGGATCTTTATGCTTCTACAAGCTCGATCTCGATTCTCTTACCAAGAATTCGAGCGGCTTTACTCAGCGTATTAAGAGTTACTGAAGTATTGTCTGGATCTAATAACCGATCTACAGCAGCGCGGCTAGTACCCATTGCCTTAGCGACACTAGTTTTAGTCATGTGTTTAGATTCAATTTCCTGCTGCAATTGCCAAGCAATTACTCTTTTTATTGCAATTTCATTAGCTTCAACTAGTAAATTTTCCTCATCCAAAAAGTCATCGAAAGAAGAACCGATATGGGGATTATTATTTGTCATTTGTTGCCTCTAATTTTGATTTGCGGTCTAGAGCTAATTCAAGATCTTGTTTGGGTGTCTTCTGAGTTTTCTTGATAAATGCGTGTAACAGCACCATCCGTCCATCGTAGATACAGAAGATGACACGAGCAATGCGATTACTCGATAAATTAGATCTCACCTCATACAAGCCTTTCCCCACTGGTTTGCAAGTAGGCATCCCAATCGGCCATCCGAACTCAACAGTTTTGATATCAGAACCAATAACGAGGCGGTCTTCTTTGTCTAAGTCTTTCACCCAATCCCTGACAGGCTCACTACCAAGACTATTTTGATAAAAACACGCAGGCAATATTTTTTCGTCCATTAACTCACATCGTATCAAAAATGGTACGATCCGGCAAGGCTACACCAACGAAAAATTGTCTCTAGCTATCCGCGTCAGGAAATATACAACGTCTCTCAACATACGTTAGATGTAGTGTTCCAAGCAATTATTATCAATAATACTCAGATGCCCCTAAACTGGAAACCACCAACATCAAGATCGAGTGCTGTCGATACTTTTGTTGGTTACTTGCTACTCGATGCTTGGATTGGCAATGGGGACAGGCACCATGAAAACTGGGGGCTAGTCAGCACGATCGATCGAACCATCCATCTCGCACCTACCTACGACCATGCTTCCAGCCTGGGACGAGAATTATCAGATGCCAAACGGCAAGAACGTCTCCAGAATAAAACCGTTGGGGCATACTTAAAGAAGAACTACTCAGCTTTTTATGCCCAAGCAAGTGATAGCAAACCTTTAACAACTCTAGCGACGTTTCAAACTGCCGCTAAATCCTATCCCCAAGCCGCTAGAGCTTGGTTAATACAACTCTCTGGCATATCATCAGAGTGGGTCGAAAGCTTATTAGCCAGAGTCCCCGCAGATCGAATGTCTCCATCAGCCAAAGAGTTTGCCGCTGGGATTCTGGCATTTAACAAAGATCGATTACTAGCTCTTCAAGAGGAATTACCATGAAAACTCTTTTCCTCACTTGGCAAAATGCCGTTTCCCGTGCCTGGTTCCCAATTGGCAAACTGACTCATGATGGTCAGAGATATTGTTTTGTCTATATTCAGGGCGCACTCCAAGCCCAAGAACAAGCTAATTTTCGTCCCTTGTTAGCATTCCCAGACTTCTATCAAACATACACCTCGATCGAACTTTTCTGGCCATTCGCCAACCGTCTCCTCAATAAATCGCGCCCCGAATATCCAGAATTCATCGACTGGCTAAATCTCGACTCAAACGGCAATCCTGCCTCTGTCGATCCGATTACCCTCCTCGGTCGTAGTGGCGGAAAACGAGTCACCGACAGCCTAGAAGTCTTCTCAATGCCAGAGCGCAACGTCGCTGGAGAATACGAAATTCACTTTTTCACCCACGGACTCAGACACTATCCCGCATCCGCCCAACAGCGGGCAGCCGAATGTACCATTGGTGAAGAATTAATGCTGATGCACGACATTCAAAATGAGTATGATGCTAACGCCTTAATGCTGCGGACGATCGATCTACACAATATTGGTTTCTGTCCGCGCTATTTGGTCAAAGACTTTTTCCAACTAGTTGGCAAACAGCCCCAAGCAGTGAAAGTAGTAGTCGAAAAAGTCAATCCGGCACCAACGCCACTCCAATTTCGATTGCTGTGCAAACTAACCGCCAAATGGACACAGGAATTTCAGCCATTCTCTGGCGATGAATATCAATCGATCGTCCCTGCACCTACACTAGCTGAATGCTGCTAAAAACACGATTCTCTAGTGAGGATAGCCCCCTGTCTTGTCTCGCTCAATCTGGAGGTTTCCTCCAGAGCGCGAGTCGCTGCTTGGTGCAACACATGCAGAGGGAACCTCCGCGTGATTGCATCCGCTAAATCCCCCAATTCTGGGGGACTTCCAGAAAATTGCTCCCCCAGAATTGGGGGCTGGGGGGCTTAATCTCAAACTTCACGGTGGATACCGCACCATTCTAGGGAATAATACGGAGGAATGCTCTACAACCTCGCTACATGACCACATCAGCAGCCGTTCGCCAAAAACTCGTTGAAGCCCTCAGCCTCGATCTCGTTGGCCCCGATGCCACTGCTGACGACCATTACCAATCTGAAATCATCTCCCAAGCTCCGAGCAAATGGTATCTGACCGGATTTTTGGTGCCCTATGAAGCCAGCGTCCAAGATCGGAGCGGTGATACTGCCGACGAAGGACTCGAATTAGACGCTCCCACAAGTAGATCCAGTGAAGACGAAAATACACCGGAAACTGCATCCGCGAGAAAGGCTCTCTTTCCTTCATCGATCGGACTTAGCTTCCTGATTGGTGACAAGACTACCAGTGTGGATCTAGAAGTATATTGGGGCGACTATCTACCCCTTAAATCAGACGGCAAGAGCGAAAATAAAGCGAAAACCGACAGATGGCAACGTCAGCGACAATTACAGCGTCTGAGCGTTACTCTTACCGACTCTCCCAAGCCCATTACTCTCGACGTTCCCCATAGCGACGGACTTAAACTCGCCATCTCCAATCGTCCCGTTAACGGCACTACCAAGCTACCTGCTGGCACTAGAGCAATTTCGATCTTTCTCATCAACCATCGTCGCCCTAAACCTGATTGTGAGAAAGATACAGGTTTCATTTTTCAGGCTCAACTCACCATCCACAATCGCGATGGTTTCATTCCTCGCCCCGATTTGCGCGATCGACAAATTGAAGATGACGATGAGCGGATTGCCGACTTACAATATCGCGATGATTATGAATTTGCTTGCGGGCATAATGTGTCGGCTCTAGCCTTTCCCGACGCTCGGAGCCATTGCACTCAGATCTGTACCGCCTGGATTCCCACAGCCGAAGTTGAAAAGGTAATTGCTACCGACTTACCCACCGTCGAACTGGGGATGGAAAAGATCGCTGATGCTGAGACGGCTGAATCGATTCGCACTCTCATTAGTCCGATGGTGCAAGTTTACACCGATTGGATCGCACAGCAATCGACGATCCAACTTGCCGATTCTTCCCGTGCGGAAACTGCGGCGGAACTGCTGCGCCGCGCCACCATCGTCAATCAGCGGATCGCTGCTGGCTTGCAAGCTTTAGACGAGCCTGATGTTTTGACAACTTTTCGGATGGCAAATCGATCGAGTTCCATCGCCCTTCGCCAGCGGAGTATTCACAATACCGATCTATCTCCAGTAGATGTGAAGGTGAAAGCCCCCACATGGCGACCATTTCAGCTAGCGTTCCTATTAATGAACCTAGTCGGCATCGCTCAACCAACAACGCTCGATTCTCCAAGGGGAGAGGCTGTGCCTACGGCAGGCTGCGGGAACTAGGCGGTAGTCGGCGGATTGTTGAGGATGAGGTGCGATCGCTTTTAGAAGCATATAGCGACAGGAAGCGCGAGACAGAAGCAATTGGCTGGTTTGCCGATCGCAAGATTGCCGACGATCCACTAGAATTAACCTCGCGAGTTAATACCAGTCAGGTGATTGGAAATGATACGCCAGAAAGTGATTTTTATGCCTGCAATCGCCCGCTGACTGAATTATTACCAACTTTGAAAGAGCGGATCGATTCTCCACGGGAGACGCTATGCGAACGCATTGTCTTAGTCCATCGATTGCGTGAAGTCGTCGCTCAAGTAGGCTTTACACGCTTCGAGCCAAGTTATGCCGACATCGATGGCGAACTAAATCTCAACGTCCAATCTGCCGCTCTTGCCGCCGAGCCACGTTGGTTTCCAGCGATCGAAAATAAAGGTGAAGGGGTATTTATTTCCTTCAATCCAGCCGCGATCGATACCTGGAAAGAAACCGAAGCTGTCAAACAGCGCGGTAAAGAACTCTTAAATGGTCATCATATCTGGTTAGCCAGAACGGGACGCAAAGATGAAGATTTTCCCTTTCCAGGGCTACCCTACGTCATGCTCCACTCCCTCTCGCATCTGCTCATCACCACTGTATCTCTAGAGTGTGGCTATTCAGCCAGTGCGATTAAAGAGCGAGTTTATGCTAGCGATAAGTATGGCTACGGCATCTTGC
>NZ_JANMZA010000600.1:0-1968 GCF_031382685.1 Chamaesiphon sp. OTE_8_metabat_110
CATGCTCCGTATCGGGCTGCTATCGCACCAGTGAGGCTTCGGTCTTAACTGTTAGAACACACTTCTAGCATAATCCCTTGCCCGTGTCCCAGAGCAGTTTCTTTCATCCCTTAGACGACGTTTTAGTCGGCTTAGTTGCTCCCCTAGGAGAATCGCGGCGTTCTTTGATGGGGTGGGTAAAAATAAGCAGGATCGGGAGGATCTACGGCGGGATTATGCGGGGATGGTGCAGTTGCAGCCGGAGCGAATGATGGCGGTTTCGGCGCGGTTGCGTGAACGGGTAATGCCGTTTAATTGGGAAATTGAGTTTCCAGAGGTGTTTGACAGGGAAAATGGCGGGTTTGATGCGATCGTCGGCAATCCCCCGTTTGCTGGCAAAAATACGACGACTAGTGGAAATGCGGAAGGCTATCCCGATTGGCTGAAGGACACCTATGCTGAGTCGCACGGTAACTCCGATTTAGTGGCGTTCTTCTTTCGGCGATCGTTCGATTTATTGCGCGCAGGTGGCACAATGGGTTTGATTTCCACTAATACGATCGCTCAAGGCGATACCCGTTCTACAGGACTACGCTTTATTTGTAATAATGGAGGTCTAATTTACAATGCTACTCGACGTTACAAGTGGCCAGGATTGGCGGCGGTGGTAGTGAGTTTGGTTCATATTTGGAAGCAGAAATCGGGGAAAGAAATATGAATGCAAAGTTAGTAGAATCTTTGGCTGATGCGATCGTAGCTTTGCCTACGGAGGACTATGCCTTATTTCAAGAGGCACTCATTACCAAAATGGTTAAAAAAACACCTGGCGTTGCTGGTGGCTGTGCCTGCATTAGGGATACAAGGATTGCAGTATGGACTATAATTTCTCTCAAAAATCAGGGTGCTGATGAAACCGAACTATCTCTAGATTTTCCAGGCTTAACTCGCTTTGATTTCCTTGCAGCTCAGGCTTACTATCAAACCCATCGAGACGAAATCGAGACGATCGTTGCCGATCTCGATCGAGAGGATGGCTAGAATGATTAGATTTTACGCAAATGAGAATCTTTCAGCAGTCATCGTCAATGAAATACATAGTGCGATTCGTTGAAGTATAAATCACGGTACTCAGTCCGTACATAATACTTCCAAGCTAGCTACCAGACATGTAGCAAAGGAAAAGCTTGAACTATTCTATTAATGAGGGTGCAAGCCCCTTCCTCCAAACTCAGGAGTGAATCCTTATCTGCCCGCACCGACACGACTCGGAATTCGTGAGAGTGAAGCCGGGAACAGGACGCAATCAGACATCAATTGCAGATGACACTGGCGTTAACAGGGAGTCTTCATGATAAAACAGAGCCTAAGAAAGCAACCTATTCATGGGCAGACGCAATCCATAGTCTGACCTCGCTAGAGTCAAGTTTCCCGCCACACTCGTTTGTAGGTATTGGCATGAGTATGGGAATCTAGCGGTTGAACTGGCTATATCTAAAAAGACTATCAATTAATGGAATGGAACGAACAAAAACGTGTTTGAGGTCTGTAAGTGGTCGCACTTACGGTAGACCAGACGAGGGGATTAATTCCTCAGACACGGGTAGGATTCGGCGTAATTGCCGAAAGGTATTCAGAATACACAAACGGATGCAGAGCATGATTAGACACAGTTTAACGACTAGTGAATCTTGGAAGAGTCTACCCTGGAAGCAATTCCAGAAGACACTCTTTCGCCTACAGAAGCGCGTGTACAAAGCAGTTCGAGTTGGAGACAAGCGGAAAGCAAGGTCTTTACAAAAACTGATTTTAAAATCTCAAGCAGCTAAACTACTAGCTATTCGGCAAGTAACGGATACTGTTGGCGAATTCAAAAACCGATCGAGTGGGCGGGCAGACGAGTGGGTCAATTTGTGGATGAAAGTAGGTTGCCACTCGAACAACAACTCACTAATTTTGCGAGAATATCGATCGGTTAAAATAAACTCATCG
>NZ_JANMZA010000011.1:0-3127 GCF_031382685.1 Chamaesiphon sp. OTE_8_metabat_110
GCGTCTGAGCGAGAGATCGAGATGTCGATAACTACTATGTGGGGGCAAACACTTTAAACCGCAGCGGTTACAACGATAACCTGCCGCTTGCTTAACGGTGGCTGCAATGTCCGACCAATTATCTGGATAATCCAGCGTGAGAGCCATAATTCTAATCTGAGATTTTAATCTTCAGCGCAAAGCTTGCGCGTTGCTAAGCGACAATCGTTCACAATATAAATTGTCCCATGCCATCACCCTTATAAATCCCATGTCACAAAATCCTCACGATCGAACTGTCGTACAGCCCTACTTAGGATTTGACTGCACTAAAATATTTTATTGAAAGACATGGAAAAAGTTTTAAGAAATTTGACCCAACTCTATCTCAACTGGAATCATATTACCGTTAAAACTTGCCCACTAACACCAGCATCTCTTTGTAGATTTTAAGATTTATTCCTGCTCCTCATCACCAGCAATGTTGTCTCGATCGATCGCCGCGACCCGATGAAGGGATGAATATTCCCTGCCTATTGGCTTGCCGCGAACAGAACGTGCCTCCCTGCATCGGCGGCGCGATCGGACAACTCGCGCACTTCCTGAAACCACGACCATGTGTACTCGTAACCCTCGTCGCCGATGGAAAAACCGTCGTAGTCCTCTTGGTCGATCCAAAAATACCGATCGCGAAAGGCATTTTCTGTGATGCTGCGCAACGCAGCGGCAATCTGCTTGACTTCCCAAGGCATCTTTAGACTCATTATGTAGTCATCAAGATCGTAGAGCACCTCTCCGCCAAGAATGACATGGCTAAGAGGAAACGTCCCGTTGTCCCGATCGATAAAGTCGGATCTGCTACACGTTAGTAGGGGCGATTTATGAAGTGGTTGAATTAAGCGGTAGGAAGTTCCACCCAAAACCCAAACCAGCAAGTTCGGGGAATCCCCTAGCTATAATTTTAACCTTAAGTTGAAAAGTATTGTGGGGAGAGAGTTTGGGCTGTTTTCGTCATAGGTAGCTTCGGGGAATGGGTGGGGGCTAATTTGGATACATCGACGGAAAACAAACCGAACGAACTAAATAAACGAAAGGAACAGCAATGTAACCGCAAAATCCATCGTTTTATATTTAGCCTCACCTAGCTACTTACAACCTCGACCGTGTACATCATGATGGAATTCGCTCGTTTTAACAGACTATTGCAGGCGCATGTTGCCACCATATTTAAAAGTCAATCCACGCTTTTTGTCACAGACCTAGACAAAGACAAGTTATGGAATCTTTACCTAGATAGTTTTCCAGCCGGAACGAATCAACTCTTCCGCCAACGTCGCGAATATGACTGTAGCTGTTGCCGAAATTTTGTCAAATCTTTCGGGAACGTGGTGGCAATACAGAACGGTCGAATTGTCACGATCTGGGATTTTAAAACCCATGATAGTAAATACCAACAGGTAATCGACGCACTTGCCGATTTTGTGAGATCGGCTCGAATTCGCGACGTTTTTGTTACCAAAGAATCTGGATTTGGAACCGACAAAAACCACGAAAGACTTGAAGACGGAACGGTTCGCGCTTGGCATCATTTTCGAGTCGATCTACCCCGAAAATTTATTAATACTTCGTCCAAATCTGAAGCGTCTGTGATGGCTGAATATCGGGACGTGAAGAATGTTTTCGCGCGCTCTCTGACAGAGATTTCACGAGATGCGATCGAAACAGTTCTCGATCTAATCGCTCAGAATTCACTCTATAAAGGCGAAGAGTGGCAGGGTGCGCTAGAACATTTTCGCAATTTACATATTGCCGATCGGGCATTGCCGGACACCGAACGGGATAATTATTGTTGGCAGACATCCGTTGCAGTTGGTGGCGCGATCGGCAAAATTCGGAATACTTCAATGGGCGTATTGTTGACAGATATTACCAATGGAGATGAATTAAATGAAGCCGTGCGTAAATATGAAGCGATCGTCGCACCTACGAACTACATGCGTCCGCAGGCAATCTTTACCAAAAAAACGATCGAACAGGCTCGACACAAAATCTCAGAACTGGGGTTGTTAGAGTCTTTAGAGCGGCGGTTGGCCACGATCGAAGATATTACGGTCAATAACATTCTATTTGCTAACAAAGACACCTTAAAACAGATGTCAGGCGATATCTTTGCCGAATTAAAAAAAGCAGCGGTAGCCAGTCCGAAACAGTTCGAGCGAGTTGAAGAAATTCCGGTAGAGCAGTTTGTTAAAAACATTCTCCCCAGACTGACAAATGTTGAAGTGTTGCTGGAAAATCAGCATATACCCAATCTTGTCTCGTTAATCGCACCGCAGGTGACAGAAAGTCCGTCAATGTTTAAATGGGATAATGGTTTCTCATGGGCATATAACGGAAATATTACCGATAGCATGAAGCAACGGGTTAAAGCGGCTGGTGGTAATGTTGATGGTGTTTTGCGCTTCTCATTGCAATGGAACGATCGTGGCGATAATCAAAACGATTTTGACGCACATTGTGTAGAGCCAAACAACAATCATATCTATTATCCCAATAAAGGACAAAAGCATCCATCGACTGGAATACTCGACGTAGATATCATCCATCCCGATCTTACTCAGGTTGCGGTCGAAAATATCACTTGGACAGATATCTCCAGAATGCAAGAAGGCGTATACACGTTTTATGTTAACAATTACAATCATCGGGGCGGGCGTTCTGGTTTTACTGCCGAACTTGAATATGGCGGCCAAATTCATACTTATGCCTACGAAAAGGAACTCCGCCAAGGTGAGAATATTATTGTTGCCAAAGTTAAGTTTAGTCGTAAGAATGGGATCGATATTATCGAATCATTACCGTCCTCTATATCCTCTAAAACAATTTGGGATATTCAAACAAATGAATTTCACCCCGTATCGGTTTGTATGTTTTCGCCTAACTATTGGGACGAACGAACCGGGATCGGACATCGGCATTACTTCTTCATGTTAAAAGGCTGCCAAAACGATACTCAACCCAATGGATTTTTTAACGAGTTTTTGCGTGAAGATCTCTTGCAGCACAAACGAGTTTTTGAAGCTTTGGGAGCAAAAATGCGGGTCGCCCCTTGCGATCGTCAACTTTCTGGACTGGGATTTAGTTCGAC
>NZ_JANMZA010000007.1:0-4196 GCF_031382685.1 Chamaesiphon sp. OTE_8_metabat_110
GTTTGAGAAAGAGTTGTAGACTACTAAGTCAGATGGGAGATGGGAGATGGGAGATGGGAGACTGGCAGTGTGCCTACGGCAGGCTATCGCCAACGGCTCCGCTCACTGACTGGGGGACTGGTGGACTGGATTTCACCATTACCATTACCCTTTACCCTTTACCCTTTACCCTTTACCCTTTACCCCTTCCCCCTTCCCTCTTCCCCCTTCCCTCTTCCTCGAAAGCCTAAAACCTAAAGCCTAAAACCTAAATGAAATACCACATACCGGGAATTATCGAGGGTTACTCGCAGGGTTATTTTTTGATGGCAGATGATGAGGATAGCGACCTTCAGTGGTATTCTAGCGACAAACATGCGCTGATTCCACTCGACGATCGCTTTCGGTACCCGACATCATTGCGACGCGTCATCAATCAAGATCGCTTTACTGTCAGGATTAATGGGGATTTTCGAGCGGTTGTAGCAGGTTGTGCCGATCGCGATACTACTTGGATTTCTCGGGAGCTTCAGGAGATCTACTGGGAGTTGTGCCAAGCGGGTTGGGCGTATAGTTTTGAGACTTGGCAAGGGAACGAACTCGCTGGCGGTATCTTGGGGATTGCTGTCGGTGCTGCCTTTATTGGCGAATCGATGTTTTTTCATATTCCCGAGGGATCGAAAGTGGCGATGGTGCAGTTAGTCAATCATCTCCGCCAGCAAAATTTTCGGCTCTTTGACGCCCAAATGACTAATCCACACCTCGAACGATTTGGTGCATATACGATCGATACCGAGCGATATCAAAATCTACTCCAAGTCGCGATCGCCCAGAAGTGTCAATTTAATCCTAAGATTATCTAGAAAATAACCCCAATCGGGATTTTTGGACAAGCAGGATTCTGTCTACTAGCAAGTAGTCTAGTCCCGCCTCTGCTACAACCTAAAGCCTAATCCCTAAAGCCCAAAGTCTAACCCCTATCCCGTCTCTGCTACAACCTAAAGCCTAATCCCTAATCCCGACCCCGCCCGCAGTTGTTGACGATAACGAGAATGCAGTAACAAACTTACCTTGCCTAGTAACTCCTCGATCCCAATAGGTTTGCCCAGTAAATCGTCAGCACCACATTCAAGTCCATACGCGGCTTGAGAACTGTCGAGTGCCGTAAATAAAAGGATGGGCGTCAAATCCCAGGTAGGATTACCTCTGATGCGCTTAGTCATTTCAAACCCGTCAATATGAGGCATGTTGATATCGAGCACGATCAAATCTGGCGGTAACAATTCCATAATTTGCAGGGCAATGTTTCCGTCGGTATAGGCGATCGTCTCATAGCCTGCGGAGGATAGAATAGCTTCCGTAACGGAGAGGATTTCCGGCGAATCATCAACGATGAGGATTCTATCCGTATGTAACTTGACACCTGTCGCAACTGATTTCATTTATCAAAACTTTTATTTAATAAAGGGATATAAGCTTGTATAGTGCAACATTATAACCGATGTGCGTCATTGAAAATATCAGTAGTTACTAAAAGTCATGGGGATGGCAATCCAGAAATAGATTGGTGTCTGAGACACTACCATATCATAGATTCGAGCATTGTTTTAGTTGCCAACGATCGATAATAACCTGACGATCTTAATTGGCGATTGTGCCCGATACGATCCTATTTTGCTCGGTCGCTATGTCTAGGAAGAGCCAGGTCTTCTGAAGCTTTACTGAGTAGCGTTAGCAATACTCAATATCGATCGGCAAGATGACCGACGTGGTAAATGACGATCGCACCCTGAGCGATTTCTCTATATGGCGTTAGCAGGTTTCGGCACGATCGGCCGATCGGCCGATCGATCCCAAACAGTTGGATTTATAAGTATTTTGTCTTGGTATAATTTGCTATATTGAGATCTCGATCGCAATAATTTGATAAAATTTCTAGCAGGCGAACTATTAGACAAACAATTATTCTAATTATTTGTCTAGATCTTAATATCACACGTTCAATAACGATCGATTGAAAAGCAAATCACGAAAGTGTGTTGGCTATTTATTTATAAAACCTCAACATCGAGCGATCGCTATCATTAGGAATTAGATTGGTAATAGCATTAATTTGTCCGAATGTTATTTGGTGTCTAATAAGTAAGAAAATGTGTTGAAATATATAGACTGCTTGGTAATATCCGAATAATTATAGCAACTTTTTTAGGCTCGATCGATAGATATCGCAAGTGTTGCAAGTACAATTTTATACACAAAAATATCCGTTTAGTTGAGTTGTCAGTAAAGTTTGAACAGATCGAAAAAGCTCCGTAACGATCGACACAGATGTAAAAAATAGTTTGGTCGGACGATCGCCGACTTATGTGTAAGCTGACAATCTGACGACTATGGTTTCAGCAGATCGGCTCTCCAGCAGGGCATTGCTGAATTGATGTATGATTTCCCTTTTTGTGCAACTCCCAAATCCCCTTCTCCCAGTCACCCAGTCCCCCAGTCCCCCTTTCATACCCAGATTCAGCAACGCCAAATAAGGTTAGGGAAGGTGAAGGCGAGCGACGCCAGCAGAAGGACTGTAGACTAGATCTACATTCATCCACACTTGCTCCGCTCATGTCTAGCGATCCTGACTACCTCCAAAAAATCCTGACGGCTACCGTCTACGATGTGGCGATCGAATCACCACTCGATCGCGCTCCAATTCTCTCCGATCGTTTGAAAAATCAGATTTTGCTCAAGCGAGAAGACATGCAGCCTGTTTTTTCCTTCAAGCTGCGCGGGGCTTATAACAAGATGGCTAAACTGCCGCCGGAATTGTTGGCGCGGGGGGTAATTGCGGCTTCGGCTGGCAACCACGCGCAGGGTGTGGCGTTAGGTGCCAAGCGACTGGGCACCACTGCGACGATCGTCATGCCAGTGACGACGCCGCAAATGAAAATCGATGCAGTTGCGGCTCGGGGTGCAGAGGTAATTCTCTCGGGCGAGACTTACGATGATGCCTATGCTTATGCCTGTCAGCTTGGCGCAGAGCGGGGTTTGACTTTTATTCATCCTTTTGACGATCCCGATGTAATTGCCGGACAGGGGACGATCGGGATGGAGATTTTGCGTCAGTATCAACAGCCGATTCATGCAATTTTTGTCGCGATTGGGGGTGGTGGGTTGATTGCTGGGATTGGCGCATATGTCAAGCGGTTGTATCCCGAGATCAAAATTATTGGCGTGGAGCCAGTCGATGCCGATGCGATGAGTCGATCGCTTGCGGCTGGGGAGCGAGTCAAACTCGATCGGGTGGGTTTATTTGCCGATGGGGTGGCTGTGAAGGAGGTAGGGGTCGAAACCTTTAGATTGTGTCAAAAGTATGTCGATGAGACGATCCTGGTCGATACAGACGACATCTGTGCGGCAATTAAGGATGTGTTTGAGGACACTCGATCGATCTTAGAACCTGCGGGGGCGTTGGCGATCGCAGGTGCCAAAGCCTATATCGAGCGCGAGGAAATCGTGGGTAAAACCCTGGTGGCGGTGGCTTGTGGTGCCAATATGAATTTCGACAGGCTGCGATTTGTCGCCGAGCGGGCGGAAGTTGGCGAACGCCGCGAAGCAATTTTGGCGGTGACTATTCCGGAGGAGCGGGGCAGTTTTCGGCGCTTTTGTACCTGTTTGGGGACGCACAATCTCACGGAATTTAACTACCGGATGGCGAATGCGACTCAAGCGCATATTTTCGTCGGCGTTCAAGTCCAAAATCGGGCAGATACTGCGACGATTATTGCTAAATTGGTAGCTGAAGGCTTTAAAACGATCGATCTAACCGATGATGAAATGGCTAAGCTGCACCTGCGACATCTCGTCGGCGGACGTTCGTCAGTGGTGCAAGACGAACTGCTCTATCGGTTTGAGTTTCCCGAGCGCACGGGCGCACTCACCAAATTTCTCAATAGTATGAACCCCGAGTGGAATATCAGTCTCTTCCACTATCGCAATCACGGTGCCGATTACGGACGCATTTTAATCGGGATTGAGGTACCACCGACGGAAATGACTGCTTGGGCGGATTTTCTCGATCGCACCCCCTATCGTTACTGGGACGAGCGCCAGAATCCTGCTTATCAGTTGTTTTTGAGTTGAGGCTTAAGCCACTTGCTCAGTCTCTACTGGATGTATGCAGGTTGGCTAGACTTCGTTTGAGTTGGCTTACCCCCCCAACCCCCCCT
>NZ_JANMZA010000076.1:0-4791 GCF_031382685.1 Chamaesiphon sp. OTE_8_metabat_110
CGATGACGGGGCTGTTTCTAATACTTTCGGCAAAGGCGGCTCGATCGATCCCCGGGATCGGGATGAATGTACCCAACCGCGCTAAAATCAACAGGCCGATCGTGACTAAGATGCGACCTCGCAAACCTGCCGCTTGAGCCATCTGCACGAATGTCTCTTGGGCGGATGGTGCTTTTTCTCTACTTGCTTCCATCTAAAGTTACCTCTGAAAATTTATTTAATGTCAAGGTTGAAATATAAAGAACTGTTACCGTTATGAATTCAAGTATACAATTCTCCAGTTAGTTCTGGGATTAAAAAAAGAATCCAGCACTGCCGATCTAGTCTAAACGGCAATCCTGGAGTCAATCTATGGTTTTATTGGCGATAATCCATTAGATGAAAGCATCTTAGATGACTTCACAACTGCCGCCAGCAGCTTCGATTTTGGTGCGCGCTCCAGTTGTGAAAGCTGCGGCTTTACAGTTGAGTGCAACCGTGAGTTCGCCATCACCTAATAACTTTAGTGGGCCGTCATTTGTAGTGACGATCCCAGCAGCCATGAGTGATTTCAGGGTGACTTCACTATTGGCTGGTAATGCTGATAGTTTGCTAACGTTGATGACGGTGTATTCCTTCTGGTTAATCAGGGGGAAATGCTTGAGTTTGGGCAACCGCCGATAGAGGGGCATCTGACCGCCCTCAAATCCAGGACGGGTAGGACTACCGGAGCGGGATTTTTGACCCCGCATCCCGAAACCGCCACTAGCACCTTGTCCGGCAGCAATACCGCGACCGACGCGGCGCTTGCGATGTTTTGAACCCGCTTTGGGTTTTAGATCGATTAATCTCATTTTAATTAGGCTTTAGGCTTTAGGTTTTAGGGATTAGACTTTAGGGGTTAGGTTTTAGGTGGGTGTAGTTAATTATCGGCTCGATAATGCCTGAAACTTAGATGGTGGGCATTGCCCACCCTACAGCTAAGTCTGCAACTAATCAAATTATCCGACCCTAAAGCCCAAAGCCTAAAGCCTAACACCTCTTATGCAAATAGATCGGCGACGGTTAAGCCGCGATCTTCAGCGACTTGGTTGAAGCTGCGAAGGGTTTTGAGGGCGTTGACTGCGGCGCGGGCGTTATTGAGGGGATTGCCCGAACCGAGTTGTTTGGCGAGGATGTTCTTGACACCTGCGAGTTCCAAGACGGTACGGACGGCTCCACCCGCAATTACTCCCGTACCGGGAGCGGCTGGGCGCATCATCACATTAGCACCACCGCCACCACCGACGATCGGATGGGGAATGGTATTAGATTTAGTCAACGGAATGGTAATCAAATGTTTTTTACCATCGGCGACGCCTTTACGGACGGCACCGATGACGTCGCTGGCTTTACCAACGCCGACACCGACTTCACCTTTTTCATTGCCGATGACGACAATCGCCCGGAAGCTGAGCTTTTTACCACCCTTAACTACCTTGCTCACCCGACGGATTTGGATGACCCGTTCTTGGTAGGTAATTTCCTTCTCTTCTTTTTTACCTCTGCCGCCGCCTTTACCGCTGCCGCCTTTACCGCCGCCACCGCCGCGACGATCTCCGCCACCACTGCCGCCGCCACCGCGTCGATCCTGTTGTTCTTGTGCCATAATCTGATATTTACTGAGTTACGATTAGAAATTCAAGCCAGCTTCACGCGCAGCATCAGCGAGAGCCTTGACGCGACCGTGATAAAGATTACCACCGCGATCGAATACTACAAGCTCGATCCCTTTGGCTTTAGCACGTTCGGCGATGAGTTTACCAACTTCGGTAGCTGCATCGATATTAGCACCAGTACTCAATTTTGATTTGAGTTCGGGTTCGAGGGTGGATGCCGCAGCGAGGGTATGTTGCTCGGTGTCGTCGATTACTTGAGCGTAGATGTGTTGGAGAGATCTAAAGACTGCCAACCGGGGTCGTTCAGTCGAACCTTTGACATCTTTACGCACGCGACGGTGGCGGCGTTGAACTGATTCTTTGCGAGTTAATTTCATGTTATGTTCTATTTCTTCCCAGATTTACCAGCTTTCCGGCGGACAACTTCACCTTCATAGCGAATTCCCTTACCTTTATAAACTTCTGGTGGGCGAACATCGCGAATTTTGGCAGCAGTATTACCGACTAATTCTTTATCGATACCACTAATGATGACATTAGTATTCTTTTCTTTCGGAACTTCAATCGTAATCCCCGCAGGCGGATCGATTTTGACGGGAAGACTGTAACCAACGTTGAGAGTCAAGATCCGACCATCGACAGCGGCTCGATAACCAACGCCTTGGATTTCTAGTTTTTTCTGAAATCCGGTGGAGACACCTTCGACCATATTCGCAACCAGCGTCCGGCACAAGCCATGCTGTTGCCGTGCGGGGCGGGATTCATTGGCACGATTTACGACAATCGTTTCACCCTCCATCATGACGACAACGCCAGAGGGAAGGACGCGGGATAGTTCGCCTTTAGGGCCTTTAACCACAACTGATTGACCGTCGAGAGTGACAGTCACTTTAGCTGGTAAAGGAATTGGACGTTTACCAATTCTGGACATATTAATTATTTACTCCTTGTCAATGAAATTGCGAGACACGATCTGTTTCGCAAAGATGAATATTTGAGCCAGGGGAGCAAGATTTAGTAGATATAAAGTTACTAATTTCTGAAAAATCGCGAGTCGATTTTTGACTTACTGACTGCTAGGATTGCCACTATTACCAGACGTAACAGAGGATTTCACCACCGACTCCTTGTTTGCGAGCCTCGCGATCGGTCATAATCCCACTAGAAGTGGAAATCACGGCAATCCCAATCCCACCGAGAACTTTAGGTAAGTCTTTGTGGTTGGAGTAGACGCGCAGACCGGGCTTACTGACCCGTTTGAGGGCGGTAATAATCGGCTGGCGATTTTTGCCTTTGTATCTGAGGGTAAGGACTAATTTTTTCTCAATCCCTTCACCAACTTCTTCGTACTCGCCGACGTAGCCTTCTTGTCTGAGGACGGTAGCAATGCTCCGGGTAAGCTTGGTTGCGGGCAGATTGGTGGTTTGATGTTTGACGATGCTCGCATTCCGAATGCGAGTCAGCATGTCTGAGATAGTATCGTGTGCCGCCATTTGTTGTTTAGGGTGAAAATTAGTGAATAGTGAATAGTGGATAGTGGATAGTGAATAGGGGTGAGCTATTGCTCTCCATCGATCCATACCACGATTGCTGCCGTTGTGTATAAGGGTTAACTTGTACGGAAGGGCATTCCCATTTCTTTTAGTAGTGCGCGTCCGGCTTCGTCGTTATCGGCTGTGGTGATAATCGAGATATCCATCCCGCGAATCTGGTCGATTTGGTCGTACTCGATTTCCGGGAAAATGAGTTGCTCGCGAATCCCAATACTGTAGTTACCGCGACCGTCAAAGCTTTTGGGGCTGATCCCTCGGAAGTCCCGAATGCGGGGGAGAGTCAAGTTGATAAATCTGTCTAAGAAAGCGTACATCCGATCGCCGCGTAGTGTCACCATCACACCGACAGGCATTCCCGCCCGGATTTTAAAACCTGCGATCGCTTTTTTAGCACGGGTGACAACGGGTTTTTGTCCGGTGATTTTAGCGATTTCGGCGATCGAAGATTCGAGCGCTTTAGCATTTGTCGCTGCTTCGCCTAGTCCTCTGTTGACCGTAATTTTGATCACCTTGGGCACTTGCAGCGTATTGGTATAACCAAATTGCTCCATCAGCTTGGGCGTAATTTGCTCTTGAAACTTGGTCTTGAGTTGTTGTGCCATGATTGTTCGAGGATGATTTCCTGGGCTTGGTCAGGATAGATAGCAAGTAATAAATAGACTGAATCGCGATCGATCTAGTCGATGATTTCGCCAGTTTTCTTTAACATGCGGACTTTCTTGCCTTCAGCATTAACCGTATAGCTAATCCGGCTAGCGACGTTTTGTTTGGTCGAGTAGACCATCACTTTGGAGCTGTGAATCGGTGATTCTGACGTATCGATCCGACCCGATTCGCCTTCTTGCGCTGGTTTGATGTGCTTGGTGCGAATACCCACACCTTTGACAATCACCTTGCTCAATTCGGGAATGGACTTGAGAATTTCGCCGATCTTACCTTTATCTCTACCAGAGATAATTTGCACGGTGTCGCCTTTTTTGACGTGCATCCGATGTTTGACTTTAGGTTTTTGGATTGCCATTTGTTAGAGTACCTCTGGAGCCAGGGAGACAATTTTGGTGAAACTTTTGTCGCGAAGTTCGCGAGCGACAGGGCCGAAAACGCGAGTACCTCTGGGGTTGCCTTCAGCATTAACTAATACGGCAGCATTATCGTCAAATCGGATACTCATGCCACTATCGCGGCGCATGGTATGTCTGGTGCGAACGATAACGGCACGAACTACTTCTGATTTTTTGACTGCCATGTTGGGAGTGGCATCTTTGACAACAGCGATAATGGTATCGCCGACGCCGCCATAAGTACGATTACCCGCACCGAGGACGCGGATACACATAATTTTGCGGGCACCGCTATTGTCCGCAACGGTTAAATAACTTTCTTGTTGGATCATTTTGGTATAAGGGGGAGAAGGGAGCGGGGAGAGAGGGGTGTCGATCGGATATTTACGATTAGTTAATAGTTGTAAAACTATTCACTATCCACTATTCACTATCCACTACCCTGACTCCACCACTCAACTAGGCTTTAGTACTGAGAATTTCTGCAAGTGTCCAGCGCTTGGTGCGGCTCAGGGGGCGGGTTTCGAGAATCCGTACTCT
>NZ_JANMZA010000014.1:0-13848 GCF_031382685.1 Chamaesiphon sp. OTE_8_metabat_110
ACCAGAGCGAATTATTGGTGTGGAAACTGGTGGCTGTCCGCATACAGCGATTCGCGAAGATGCCTCGATGAATATTGCGGCGATCGAACAATTAGAGCGCCAATTTACCGATTTAGAGATCGTTTTCCTCGAAAGTGGTGGCGACAATCTAGCGGCTACCTTTAGTCCCGAACTGGTGGATCTGACGATCTACACGATCGATGTGGCAGGTGGCGATAAAATCCCGCGTAAGGGTGGCCCCGGCATTACCAAGTCAGATTTATTAGTCATTAATAAGATCGACCTTGCCGAGCAAGTTGGGGCAGATCTGGGGATTATGCAGCGCGATAGTATCAAGATGCGTGGAGACAAACCATTTATTTTTACCAATCTCAAAACGGGGCAAGGTTTAGCTACTGTCGTTGAGTTTGTGGTCGCTCATGTGGTGACGACGGCTGCTTACCCAAATGTGAGTTAGAAATCGGGGAAACGATCGAGAATAGATGTAGTAAAATTTGGTCGCATTCGCTACCATTTTTGCAAATATAGAGATGATGACAAAAAAACAGGGGCAGTAGCCCAGACTTGATAAATCGCGCTACTGCCCCTGTTTATCGTGACTAATCTTGAACCAAGTGGATGTGCTTGTAACCTAGTTTGATACTGAAGGTATCACCTTCTTTTAAGCCCATTTCTTTGGTATACGCAGCACCGATCAACAGTTGACCGTTTTTGTGAACAGTCGCCTTATACGTGGCGGTTTTACCACGATTATCTCTACTGGTTTCGTCAAGCTTGACTCCTTTTGCTGTCAGTACAGCATCATAAAATCCAGACAGATCGGTGCGGGTGACACCAGCTTTGGTAGTTTTCACATAGCCACACTGCGTGGCAGTTTCCCGTTTGGCAAGATGTGAAAGTTCTTTAACTTTTTGAAGCAGAGCTTTCCCAGTAAGTGGTGATGTAGGGATGGTTGGTTCTGCTACGGAATCGACTTTAGGCATAGTTTGAATGGTGGATATTACGGATATTTGTGGGTGGTTGTGCAGTTACTTCATGTATTAACCATGATGAAGCTGACTTCATATTAATATATTATGCACGTAATTTTAATGATAGTTCCAATTAACTTGAAAGATAATTAGAATTCGACACAGATCGCGCTCAATTTGCTTTAGCAGGAGTATCCCGACTTTCAAAATCAAATCCCCAATCTTCATCATCAAGATCGGTTGTCGGTGTGGAACGATTTGGTGATGATGTGACAGAAGATCGGGATTTGTCAGCAGCTCGATCTGTATCCTCGTACTCAAAATCGTCGGCGTCGAGATCGTCATCAAATTCGGTTTCTAGCGGCTGTTTATAAGGCGGCTGAATCAATCTAAAATCAGCGTCATATACTTCTCTGCTAGTGGCTGGTGAAGGCGATTGGTTCCGTTGTGAGCCGCGCTCTGCATAGCTTGACTGACTCGATCGATCTGGTGAATCATCGGTTTCTACTGGGTATCTATTAGCTGCGGACTGGCGATTTTGCGATCGGGGTGGCGGCGAATCTTCCCAATCTAGTTGGCGGTTTGTGACTGGTGAATCGCCCCAATCATCGCGATCGTCGCTAACGTTTGGTGATGTCGATCGCTGCGGGGTAAATCGCTGGGCAAATGTAGATCGGTAGCTCTTAAATCGACTGGGTTTGGCTGCTGCTGGTGACTGATTTGCTGGATCTTCGCCAGCAGTTTTGGCTGATGATGCGCTCGATCGAGTTGCCTGGGGTGTATAAGTAAAAACATCTTCATCCTGCGGCGATCGCGATTGTAATTGCCGGATTTGTCGTTTGAGCGAGCGGCGATCGATCGAGATTAATACTTGGATGGCAATACTAGATAATAAGCCCAACCCGATCGCGATAATCAACCAGACGCCGATTGGCAAGGCAATTGTCGGCTGATTGAGGATGATTACTGTCATTGTTGGCAGGAGATTAGATCCGACGACAATTCCCATTAAGATCGGTACTAGTAAGGCGATAATTATTTTCATATCTACAAATATTTCCCCTCTTAAAAGCTGAGCGCTTACCTATGAGTCACTTTTCCAGCGGTTCAACGGAATGCAATCGATATCGAGTCGCTCCAAGGCTCTAGCGACGACAAAATCAACTAGATCGTCGATCGATTGCGGTTTTTGATACCACGCAGGGCAGGCTGGAACGATCGCCGCACCAGCTTCGGCGAGGCTAGTCAAGTTGCGGAGGTGGATCAAGCTAAAGGGCGTTTCCCGAGGCACGATCACTAGTCTGCGCCCTTCCTTTAGTTGGACATCTGCCGCCCGTTCGAGGAGATCGCCACTCAATCCGGCGGCTAATTTGCCGACTGTACTCATGCTACACGGGATAATCAACATGCCCTGAGTGCGGTAAGAACCACTAGCAATATTTGCCCCCACATCCCCCCATCGATGACAGCGGAGTTTACCCCCTGTCGGCACACCCGCTCGTTCGCGCCAGAAGTCGGCTTGTTCTTCGGGTTCGCTGGGCAATCTAATTTGGTCTTCGGCTTGAAATACCATATAGGTAGATTTCGAGGCAACTAGTTCGATCTGATAGTCAGCCGCTAGCAAATATTTAATCGCTCGAATGGCATAAATTAAACCGGATGCGCCAGTAATACCGAGGATGAGAGGTTTCATTAAATTAATTGAGAATTGAGAATTGAGAATTGAGAATTGCGTTGAGCGTAACCTTACAGCGAGACAGCGACGCATCGAATGGGAGGTTCCCTCCCGTTCGATGCGTCAAGACAAGACAAGCAAACCCCTGTTATTTGTTAATTAGGAAGACGATATGGATGGATAGGGACGGTTGCGGCGGAAGACTCAAGCGATCTCCGCTAATACATTTTAACAATCGCTACCCAGTTCGATCGTGCGCCCAATATTTAGGTAGGGGCAACTTGGAGATCGCCCCTACCTAATTGGTAGGCTTTACATGAGCCTCAATGTCAGGATATGCAGTTTAGACAACCAGCGATCGCAGGTTAGCCGCTGTGTCAGCAGTGTTAATCATCTCCCGACTCAAAATCGGTTTCTTCTAGATCGTGGCTAACTGTAACGGCATCGAGATCGGTATCGGTATCGGTAGTAGCGGCGATTGCCTCTGCGGTTCCTGCTTCATTCGCTGCGTCGGTAGCGGCTTCCGAGAGCATACTCGTGACGGTAACTAGATCGATTTGCTGGCGATAGTAGTCTACACTCTTGACCTGGACTTCGACGCGATCGCCTAGACGGTAGGAGGTGCGATTTTTGCGTCCGACTAGACAAGCATAGCGGGGACGAAATTCATACCAGTCATCTTTGAGCGAGCTGACGTGTACCAAGCCTTCGACGAGGGAGTCTTCGATTTCGACAAAGAAACCGTAGGATTGAACGCCAGTGATTAAGCCTTGGAAAATCTCTCCAGTGCGGGATTTCATCTTCTCGGCTTTTTGCAATCCAGCAAGGTCATTTTCAGCGTCTTGGGCAATTTTGGTCCGATCGTTTAAATGGGCGATCGATCCGGCAATCTGGGTTTCTAGTTCCTGCTGAACTGTGGGTGTGAGGACATTCCACGTAATCTGTCCGTGACAGCTACTGCTGCCCAAGTCGAGGATTTCCTTGGCGCGTGAAGTTTTGCGATCGCGTCCATTGGCAAACACTTCATGCAAAACGCGTTGGATCAGGATATCGGGATAGCGTTGCAGGGGCGAGACAGCGTGGGTATAGCCATTCTCGATCGCTAAGCCGAAATGGGTGCCCGGTTTGGTGCTGTAGACGGTGGTTTTGAGTAGGGATTTAAACAGGTAGTTGAGTACCTGCGGTACGGGTGACTGGGCAAATTGCAGGCTCAGACGCTGCAAGTCAGCGACGCTAATTTCCGTCTCGACTTCGCCTTCAAAGCTCAGTCCCAGATTGATCGCCAACTTGATCGTGTCATTGACTTCGACTAGTTCGGGCGTGTGCTGGACGGCATAGATACCCGGTACTTGAAGGGCTTGGAGATGGACGGCGATCGCATAATTTGCCATCACCATCACATCGGTAAGTAAAGATTGCGGATCGTCTAGAAAGATCGCCCCCAATCTGCCTTCATCAGCAAATGGAGCTTGCTTTTGGATCGTATCTACTTCCAAACCGCCTCTAGATCGCCGCTGCGCTCTAAAAGCGGGGGCAATCGTGTTCCAGATCGGTTTAATGATTTCGAGCGCTTGAGGGTCGATTTCACCCGGTTCGCCAGCTAAGGCGGCATTGACTCGCTCGGGATCGATCGACCAGTCTAGTTGAATCCGGCTGGGCTGAATATTAAATTCAATTAATTCACCGCCTTCGTTGAGCGAGAGAAATACCGAAATTGCCAAGCGTTCGGCACCTGGTAGGAATCCACAAGCCTGATGCACGGCATCTGGTAATAGCGGGATGGTATTTTCCCCCAAATACACTGCCGTTCCGCGTTTGCGCGCTTCGCGATCGAGTCTGTCGTCGGCGGTGATATAACTAGCAATATCGGCGATATGGACGCCCAATCGCCACACGTCACCGTCTAAATGCTCGATCGTTAAAGCACGATCTTGAGGTTCCGACTGTTGACCGATCGCGATTGTCGGTAATCCAGTCAGATCGAGACGTTTTGCAGCGATGGGATCTTTAAATCCTTTGGTGACTTTCGCCGCTGCCGCTTCAACAGCCGGGAGGAATGTTTGGTGCAGATCGTGCTTGCAAGTTACGATGTCGATGTCTTGGGCTGACTCGGTAGTCATACCTAGAACTCTAGCAACTTTACCGATCGGTAAATCTTGCCCGATCGCATGACGGAGGACATCGACATGGACGAGATGATCGAGAATGTCATCTAAGACGATCGGCTCGTGCCCATTAGGCGGGGAACTGTTGTCACTAGGGTTGACTTCTAGCTCGAACAATAGTCGATCGTCGAGGGGAATAGCGCGGTAGTCGCCTGTTTCCAGCCGCTTGACTTTGGCGAGTACCGATGGATTAGCCCGCTCCAAAATCAGCTTGACAGCGCCTTCGGGACTCCGCCGCCTGCTGCCATCTTTGATGACTTCGATCAATACTCGATCGCCATTCCAGGCATTGCTGAGATGACTTTCTCGAATGTAGATATCATCGGCACTTTCACTATCTTGAATTGCGAAGCAAAACCCTTTACTCGAACAGCGTAGCTTGGCTTCTACAATTCGCTCTGTCAGTTCGCGGCGAAATTTTCCTTTCTCCTTTACCAAAATGCCAATCTTTTCGAGTAACTCTAGAGCGAGATCCAACTGCGCGACACTTGAAGGAGTTTCACACCCTAACTTCTTTTCTAGTATTTTTGGGGTAACTAACTTCTCAGGACTAACATGCGATAGCAACGTGGCGATCGAAAATTCCATATAGTTTAATTTACCTCCACCCAAGAACATGTTCATTTATTAAGTTTGTAATAGTGCTAAGCTACGGGATGTTATGCACGGGTGCTATGCTGACAATTTTAGCAACAGTCAGAGTATCCAAGCGCCTTTACCGATCTTGCTTGTGGACAACGGGGATTGTTTAGCCGAGCGATTGCAATTTTCACTACATCTACCAAGCAGGTTGCGGGGTAAGTCATCTATCCACCGTCGAATCCAGATTTAGGCAAACAGATATGTATTTAATAATTATTTCTAATTACTAGATTTGTCTCTAAATCTCCGTTTACACGATCGATATCGTCGAGTTGAGTAGAGCGTTTAGAATGCGGTTTTCAAGACGGTAAGCCATTCGAGTCCCATTCGATCTTGACTATTCTATTGCACCAACTCTTGAAGAGTTGGCATTTGCTGCTGTACATCACCTAGACTTTACCCAATATCCTAGTGTGCTTCGATTTGCCAGGGGCAAGGCTTCGCCAACGCGTCAACATCGATTACTCGGTTCTAGCAACCATCCTTAACAAGGGTAGTGTTTGTCCCGACTAAAAGCACTACTTCAATCGGGTCGATCGCGCAATTACTCGACCGTGGTTGAAGAAACTAGTAACTGCATCATTGACTTTAGATCGCGACAGTAGATGATGCACATCTCTATCATATTACCCCTGAATGTCACTTCTGATACCATTTTGGTAAAGAAGAATCGCAGTTCGAGATGGGATCGAAGCTACCGCTGGCGGATTCAGGGATCGGATCTCAACTTCGCGCGATCGAGCGAACTTAGCAATTTGTTGTCAATTAACTGCGCTAACCTGGGTACCAACTCATTCTGCTAATGATTTTGCAATTGTCGAGCGGACGGATTGAGGGTGCTGCTAATTAACTTTAGTGCTGAGTTAGATATTCAGCACAACAATTTCTTGACAAGTTATGGTATTTGTCACCATAATAAAGAAAAGCTATTTTGAGTAAATGCTAAATCAAACTGTTGCTACGATCCATAAGCCTCTCTCTGGCTCGACATCACTATCATCCTTGTCAGGTGAGGATTGCAGCCTGTTAACAGACTTATATCAGCTCACGATGACAGCCTGCTATGTGGGTGAATCACTAGATCGATCGACCGCAAGTTTTGAGCTATTTGTGAGAAAACTACCAAAAGGCTTTGGTTATCTAATCGCCATGGGCTTAGCTCAAGCCTTGGAATACCTCGAACAATTTCAGTTTGACGCGACTCAAATCGATCGATTGCAAGCGACAGGGATTTTTAAAAACGCCCCCGATAGATTTTGGGAGCTACTCGCCACCGCCAGATTTACTGGTGATGTCTGGGCGGTACCCGAAGGCACAGCGATCTTTGCCAATGAACCAATCCTGCGCATTGAAGCACCCTTGTGGCAAGCCCAGATCCTTGAAACTTACCTCCTTAATACTATCAATTATCAAACCCTAATTGCCACTAGAGCCGCTCGGTTGCGGGATGTCGCAGGTGCAGATGCCACGTTACTGGAATTTGGCACGCGGCGTGCCTTTAGCCCACAAGCGTCTCTATGGGCGGCACGAGCGGCAATTGCGGGGGGGCTGGATACCACATCAAATGTACTAGCTGCTTTAAAGTTGGGATATCAACCCAGCGGAACGATGGCACACGCCTTAGTCATGGCAATCGACGCGATTAAAGGTAGCGAGTTAGCAGCATTTACTGCGTTTCATCGTTACTTTCCCGGCGCACCATTACTCATCGATACTTACGATCCGATTGCCGCCGCAAAAATGCTAGCGCGACAAATCGCTGCTGGCGAACTAGAATTATCGGGAATTCGGCTCGACTCTGGCGATTTAGTCAGTTTATCCCAGCAAGTCAAAGCCATCTTACCCACCGTGGATATCTTTGCCAGTGGCGATCTTGATGAGTGGGAAATCGCCAGATTGCGATCGGCAAATGCACCGATTAATGGCTTTGGATTGGGGACTAAATTAGTTACTGGTAATCCGGTAAACGGTGTCTACAAGTTAGTCGAGATCGATAACATTCCGACAATGAAAAAATCTCCTGACAAAATGACCTACCCCGGCAAAAAACAGATTTTTAGGCACCCTCAATCCGATTGCTTTACCAGTGACACTCTCGGTTTAGCAACTGAGGGTGAGGGTTTATTACAGCTAGTAATGAGCCAAGGTAATCGGCTGGTGCCAGATGACAATCTGGTAACAATTAGGCAACGTACAGATCGAAATGTAGCAAGCTTATCTGCCGATTTGCGAGATATTAATTACGATCGCAGTACACCAGTTAATATTTCGCCAGCATTAACAGCCTTAACTCAAAGCTTGGTATCTAAAAATTAAAGTAAATACCATTCGAGCGAGCGAAAGAACGATTGCAAAATCCCGATTGCTAACTCCTCATCCTGAAACCCTAAAACCTAAAGCCTAAAACCTAAAACCTAAACATACCCTCTAGAATGAAAATTGCTCTATTCGGAACTAGTGCAGATCCGCCAACGATCGCTCATCAAGAGATTATTAGGTGGTTGGCATCGCAATTCGATCTCGTCGCCGTTTGGGCAGCAGATAATCCATTTAAGGCACATGGAGCATCATTAGAGCAACGATCGCAGATGCTAGAGTTATCAATTGCTGAAATCGAGCCGCCGATAGATCGGCACGTTAAAGTTTATCGAAATTTAAGTAGTAGACGTACTTTTGAAAGCTTAGCTACAGCGCGAGAAATATGGCAAGATAGTGAATTTATTCTCACCATTGGAGCGGATTTAATCGCCCAATTACCCCAGTGGTATCGAGCGAATGAACTATTAACTCAAGTGAAATTACTAATCGTCCCTCGCACTGGGAATCAAATCGAACTAACCGATCTTCAACGTTTAACAGATCTCGGCGCACAAATCGCGATCGCCCCCTTATCGACACCAATTATATCATCGACAGCAATTAGGAACAGTCACTCCATTCACGGGATGACTCCTAGCGTCGCTAAATATATTCAGCAACACAATTTATATTCGATAATTTATGAACCATGCGATCGAGCGACACTTAAATAAACAAATTCTTGCCGACTTTAAAGTCGGAGTAGACAATGCTATCTTCTCGATCGATACCCAGCAAAATCGATTATTAATTCTATTAGTGATGCGCCATGATGAACCCTATTTAGGGCAATGGTGCTTGCCAGGGACATTAGTCAGGAAAGGCGAAACTTTAGAAACTGCTGCCGATCGGATCTTAGCCGAAAAAATCAAAGTTGATAACTTATACCTCGAACAATTATATACTTTTGGCGGCCCCGGACGCGACCCGCGCGAAGCAGCCGATAGTTATGACGTGCGGTATTTATCAGTTAGTTACTTTGCCTTAGTAAGATACGAAGCCGCCGAATTAATCGCTACTGGCGTTGGTGGCATTGCTTGGTACCCGATCGATAAATTACCCGATCTCGCCTTCGATCATCAACAGATTATCGAGTACGGACATCAACGATTGAGAAATAAATTGGAATATAGCCCAATCGCTTTTGATGTGTTGCCAGAACTCTTTACCCTCAGCGATATCTATCAACTTTACACCACCGTTCTCGGCGAAGCATTTTCTGATTATTCCAATTTTCGCAATCGGTTAATTAAATTAAAATTCTTGCAAGAAACAGGAATTAAATCCTCTCGTGGTAGCGGTCGTCCGGCGAGTTTATATCGCTTCGATCCGGTAGCATTTGCACCACTGAAGGATAAGCCTTTATTGTTTGTCTAAGCATTATAAATCTAGAACAAAGATATTGAAAACGTATATGGCAATCTTAGATGATTAATAAAAATCCTTATTCTTTCCTCTGCGCTCTCTGTCTCGATCGCGCTCAACCGTCGGGTTTCCCGACGAACGCGAATCGCTGCGTCCTCTGCGGTTAAAAAAATATTATGAAAATAGCTCTAGCTCAACTCAATCCCACCATCGGCGATCTAAAAAACAATGCCCAACAGATTTTAAAAGCTGCCCAACAAGTAGTCAGCCAGGGAGTAAAATTATTACTCACCCCCGAGCTTTCCTTGTGTGGCTACCCACCGCGAGACTTATTGCTCAATGCTCACTTCATTACTGAAATGGAGCAAACTCTCTACCAATTAGCAAGAGATTTATCGCCAAATTTACACGTATTAGTCGGACTCGCCACCGCCAATCCTGATGCGATCGTCACAGGTGGTAAACCATTATTTAATAGCATCGCGCTATTAGCTGCTGGAAAGGTGCAAAAGATCTTCCACAAGCGACTGTTGCCGACTTATGATGTGTTTGATGAAAATCGTTACTTTGCACCCGGTAGTGAGCCAAATTGGTTTGTTTTAGATGAGATTAAGATTGGCGTAACCATCTGCGAAGATCTCTGGAATGATGAAGATTTTTGGGGTAAACGCAGCTATTTAGCTAACCCGATCGCGGAATTAGCCGAACTAGATATCGATCTGTCGATCAATCTCTCAGCATCGCCATATAGCGTCGGTAAACAGCAAGTGCGATCGGCTATTTTAAAACATGCCGCGACTAAATACGATCGAGCGGTATTGTATGTCAATCAAATTGGCGCAAATGACGATCTGATCTTCGATGGATGTAGCTTGGGATTCGATCGATCGGGCGAATTAGTTTTTCGAGGTACATCATTCGATCGAGACTTAATTATCATCGAATTTGATGAAGTAGCCAAAGATTTGAAAGCAGCTAAAATCCAACCTCAATCGGATTGTACCGATGCTGAAATTTGGGCAGCATTAGTATTAGGAGTGCGCGACTATATCCACAAATGTGGTTTTCAAAAAGTAATTCTGGGCTTGAGCGGTGGTATCGATTCCGCCTTAGTAGCCGCGATTGCCGCTGAAGCACTTGGAGCCGAAAACGTTTTAGGCGTACTGATGCCTTCGACTTATAGCTCGTCACACTCAGTCACGGACGCGATCGCCGTAGCTGCTAATCTAGGCATCAACACCCAAACTATCCCGATTGGCGACTTGATGCAGGGATTCGATCGCACTTTAGAATCACAATTTCAAGGGACAGAATTTGGATTAGCCGAAGAAAATATCCAATCGCGAATTCGCGGCACATTACTGATGTCCATGTCCAATAAATTCGGTTATTTACTCCTATCCACTGGTAATAAATCAGAGATGGCTGTTGGTTATTGCACCCTTTATGGCGATATGAATGGTGGTTTAGCCGTCATCGCCGACGTACCCAAAATGCGAGTATTTTCGATCTGCAAATGGCTCAATCGAGAGCGAGAAATTATCCCCATTAATATCATTACCAAACCCCCCAGCGCCGAACTCAAACCTGGACAAATCGACCAAGATTCATTACCACCTTATGAAATCTTAGATGAAATCTTAGAAGCAATCGTCTGCGAACATCAATCGATCGAGCAAATAGTCGATCGTGGTTTCGATCCGCAAATAGTCACCAAAATAACCAGACTAGTCAAACTTGCCGAATTCAAACGCCGCCAAGCGCCCCCAGGCTTAAAAATAACCGATCGAGCTTTTGGTACAGGCTGGCGAATGCCGATCGCGTCAGCGTTGCGTTAGCAGGTCGCTTCTAGGTAAGCATAGTTCTTGACTGAGTACTCTTTCTGGTCTTATAATGAGTAGCATCCTGAGTAGCATTGAACATAAAGATTGTGAAAATATCTATTTCATTGCCTAATGAACTGGTTCGATATATCGATGCGCGAGTAGCTAACCGCAGCCAATTAATTGAATCATTACTCTCGGCTTGGCAGAAAAAACAGCAACAACAAGCCATGCTATCGGCTTGCTTGGCTTTAGATGAACAAACATCGATAGAGGATGAGGAATGGCAACAATCAGCAATTACCGATTGGGAAGTATCTGGTTAGTCAATTTTGACCCCTCTATCGGTACTGAAATTCGTAAAACTCGCCCAGCGATGATTGTTTCGGGCACACTTTTTAATCAGCGACGCAAGGTAACTGTGTTACCTATTACATCTAGCACTCCAGATAGTAGACTCTTACCTGTGGTTGTCGCACTCGAACCAGATGCCAATAATGGTTTAACTACTGATAGCTTTATTGTATGTATCGATCCGATGACTTTTGACAAGCAGCGGTTAGTGAAGCAGTTAGGAATATTGAAGATTGAAAAAATACGTCAAGTCCAGTCTATTTTATGCTCTTATCTAGAATTAGATTCTGTGGATAGCGATTTGGATGGTGTAGACGAGCTTTTCAACTAAAGTATATACAAGAATATTTACAATTAAGTGAAATCATCGATTGGCAACATCCAGAAATTTTAGCACTCGCCCATCAAATTGCCTCAAAACATCAAACTACCATAGATATCGCTAAAGCTTGTTTTGAATGGGTACGGGATGAAATTCATCACAGTTATGATTACCAGATGAACCCTGTTACCTGTCGTGCATCTGATGTCCTCAAATATAAAACAGGATATTGCTTTGCCAAAAGTCACTTACTCGCCGCCTTACTGCGTGCTAATCAAATCCCGGTTGGATTGTGTTATCAACGGTTAACTATTGACGAGCCGCCCGCAGCAAATCAGCAAGATCGAAGTGTACCATGCACATTACATGGATTGAATGCTATTTTCTTGCCAGAAATTGGTTGGTATCGTGTAGATGCGCGTGGTAATCGCGATGGTATTAATGCTCAGTTTACCCCGCCCCAAGAACAGCTAGCTTATGATATTCGATCGCCACAAGAAGCTAACTTTCCAAATATATTTGCCGAGCCATTATCAGTAGTGGTGGATGTTCTCCAATCATTTACTAAATGGGAAGAAGTGCTACTTCATCTACCCGATATTTCTCCAGAGGGACAGTCACCAGATCCATTAGATGAAAAATATTTTTAGTTTATAATCAATAACAGAACTCAATGAGATTGGGATTATGATATCGGACTATCTCAACCGGACTTTACCCAGCACCGAAGAACTACCATGTTCAGATGATATACCCGTGGATAATGAAGATCGGAATTTTTTACCAAATGTACTCCTATTTTTATTAAGCTCCATGTGGGCAGATCGATTTGACTGGTATTTTGCCGCAGACATGGCGATTTATCATACTACTGGTATCAATCCCAGAGTGCCTGTTGTACCCGATGGGTTTCTAAGTCTGGGTGTCAAACGTCAAAAAGGTGGTAAATCACGCCGCAGCTATGCTACCTGGGAAGAAAATGAGATCGTCCCGACGATTACTCTAGAAATGGTGTCCCATACGCCAGGGAATGAATATGACGAAAAAATGGAAATTTACGCCAAATTGGGGGTACTTTATTATGTCGTCTACAACCCTGAATTTTGGCTGCGTGACAGGCATCAACCATTTGAAGTTTATAAATTAGGCGCGGATCGTAACTACCAATTACAAATTGGCGAACCTTACTGGATGCCAGAAGTGGGTTTAGGGATCGGTAGATGTCAGTGTGTGTTTAATGGGATCGATCGCGAGTTATTAGCTTGGTACGATCGCACGAATACTCGTTATCTAATGCCAGAAGAAGTCGCGCAGCAAGAAAGACAACGAGCCGATTTAGTTCAACTCCAAGCAGATCGAGTCCAACTGCAAGCCGATCGACTAGCCGAGCAACTTCGCGCTCTGGGTATCGATCCTGACATTTAGATTGCATCTGAGTAGATAATGACGATTTGAACACGACCCCAACAACTACAGCCTATTCCTGCTAAAATCGATCGTAAATACAGCAGTAACTTGAGTACAAATGCGTATCCTGGCTCTTGTCCCTGGTGGAATTGGCGATCAGATTCTCTTCTTCCCCACGATCGATAATCTCAAAGGACGTTACCCTGACGCAGAAATTGATGTCGTCGTCGAACCGCGCTCGACGACGGCATACCGTGTTTCCAAGTCTGTCCACAAAGTTATTCCCTTCGATTTCAAAGATACTAATGGCCCTGCGGACTGGGGCAACTTATTGGGCATCATCCGCGATCGCGAATACGATGCGGCGATGTCTTTGGGGCGACGGTTTGGTGTCGGCGTACTCTTGTGGCTGACGGGAATTCCCGTCCGCATTGGTTTTGATGTGGGTGCGAGTAAATTATTTCTCTCCAATCCGGTTGAGCTAAATCTCAACCAATACGCGGCACCGATGTTTCACGATTTGGTTAGAGGATTTGGCATCACCGATCCTTGTCCGGTGGTGAGTATCAATGTTCCCAAAGCAGATATCGACTGGGCAGAAGCCGAGCAGCAGCGACTGGGGATAAAAGATAGCGGTTACGTGCTGATTCATGGGGGCGAGACTAAACCAGATCCCACGTCAGGTGTAGACCGGATTATCCTGTCAAGCAGTGGCAACAAATTGTCAAAGACTTACAAACTCGCCAACCAAATATCCCTGTCGCGG
>NZ_JANMZA010000120.1:0-3828 GCF_031382685.1 Chamaesiphon sp. OTE_8_metabat_110
GGATGACGATCGCGACTCTGGATGATGACGAGCGACAACTCGCACTAGCAGAGTCACAAGCCAAACTGGCACAAGCTCGTAGCGAACTGGCACGGCTGCAAGTGGGGACTCGATCGGAAATTATCGCTCAACGACGAGCGCAAGTACGTTCCGCTCAGGCGAGCGAACGCGAGGCTCTGGATAACTTGAATCGCAACGCATCGCTGGTCAAAGCTGGGGCGATCGCCCAACGGGTACTGGTAGAATCTCGCGCCAGTGTCGATACTACACGGGCACAGCGGGCGCAAGCAGAAGCGACTTTAGCAGAAGCCACGGCTGGCCCGACTCGCGAGGAAATTGACGCGCAGAAAGCCAGCGTCGCTGCGGCTCAATCGGTGGTCAACCAGTCTCGACTCACCCTAACGCGGACTCAAGTTAAGTCGCCGATTGCTGGTACGGTGCAAACGCGGCAGGTAAATGTGGGCGATCTGGTCGAGAGCCGCGATTCAATAGTGACGCTGGTAAATAATAACGAGTTGGATGTGTTTTTGGAACTACCAGAACAACTTACTGGTAGCGTGAGGACTGGCTTACCCGTAGAACTCCGAGCGCGCGCTCTACCAGATTGGCGCGGACGCGCGACGATTAGCGGTGTGGTTCCGGCGGCTAATGCCGCATCGCGACGGCAACTAGTACGGTTGCGGTTGCTAAATCCACCTCAGAATTTATTACCCAAGATGGCGATCGCGGGTACGCTCCAGTTACCGATCGCGGCAACTAATCTGGTCGTCCCTCGTGATGCGCTGGTTCGCCGCGATGAAAACTGCCTGGTGTATACGGTTCGGGATGGTAAGGCGGTGGAAGTTAAAGTGCAGATGGTCGCCGATCTGGGCGAAACGGTGGCAATTTCTAGCCCTCAGTTGCGGGCGGGGCAGGCAGTGGTAGTGCGAGGCAGCGAAGCACTCAAGTCAGGATCGCCCGTGCAGGTCGTCGAAAACCAAAAAACGAACAAAACCTCATGAACTTCATTGAAACTGCGATCCGGTGGCGACACGGTACCTTTGTGTTGTTTTTATTGTTGGTGATGTTTGGATTCGTCGCCCTGTTTCGGCTGCCGTTAGAACTCCAGCCTGGAGGCGATCGACCGGAAATTACGATTTCTACGCCTTATATCGGTGCAGCACCCTCTGAGGTGGAAAATTTAATCACCCGCCCGATCGAGGATGTGTTAGAGGAAATTGAAGGGATTCAAGAAATTACCAGCCAAAGTTTATCGGGATTTAGCACGATTACGATGAAATTTGATTGGGGTACCGATGTCGATGCGCGGCTGGTGGCGACACTCAACAAGCTCCAGCAACTCGGAGATCTCCCAGCGGAAGCGGGTGATTCGGATATTCAGGTCGCCAGCGGCAATAATAACCCGATGATCTGGCTGGTGCTCAAGCCCAAACCAGGCTTTCAGACTGACTCTAACCGTTATCGCGACCTAATCGACCAAACGATCGAACCCGCACTTCGCCGAGTGGAAGGCACGAGTCGATTTTTTATCATTGGCGGGCAGGGACGGGTGGTAGAAGTATTAGTCGATCCCAAAGCTTTGGCCGATCGCAATCTTAGCTTGACTAATGTTACAAGTACGTTGAGTACCAATAATCGCGATATTCGCGGTGGCCCTCTAGTCATCGGCAAACGCGAATATCAAGTGCGGACGGTCAACCGCGCCCAAGCAATTAAACAGCTTGAAAGCTTTGTGCTGCGGCGCGATGACTCTGGGACGGTATATCTCCGCGATGTGGCTACTGTCGAAATGGGGCGCAAGTTCCAAGACAGTGCGTTTTTATTTAATGATGCGCCCTCGGCAGGCATTGGGATCATCCGCCGCGTGGGGGCGAATGTGCCGGAGGTAGCCAGGGGTGTCAAGGAGGTGTTGGCGAATTTAGAAGCCCAATTCGATCGACAAAACCAAGGCGTGGCTTTCGAGATTCTTTACGATGAGAGTACTTATATCGAGCAGTCGGTGGCGAATGTGCGCGGCGATTTAATTACGGGTGGCGTGCTGGCGATCTTGGTACTGCTGTTATTTTTGGGTTCGCTGCGGACGGTAGTAGTGGTGGCGATTAGCATTCCGATCGCGATGGTTGTAGTATTTATCGTCAGTGCCGTTTTGGGTCGATCGCTCAATATTATCAGTTTAGCGGCATTGGGGTTTGCAGCGGGGATGGTGGTCGATAATGCGATCGTCGTCATCGAAAATATTTTCACCCACATGCAGCAGGGCAAAGATCGCCTGCAAGCGACGATCGACGGCACCCAGGAAGTCAGCGGGGCAATTGTGGCGGCAACATTAGCAAACGTGGCCGTATTTGCGCCGTTGGTGCTGGTAACGGGCGAAGTCTCGCAGTTATTTATCGATATGGCAATTACGATTACGGCGGCGGCAGTATTATCGATGTTTGCCTGCTTGACATTTTTGCCGATGCTGGCAAGTCTGGTACTCGATCCCGCCGAGGCGCAGCAAACGTTTCAAGTGGGCAATACCAATACTGCCGAGCAGGTGCAAGTTCGCCGCAACTGGTTGGAAGGATCGATCGTCCGTACTTCCGCCGCATTTCGACGGTTACAAAGCAAATTAGAAAGCTTTTTGTTAGCAACAGTCGGATGGGCATTAGGGCCGGGTCGGATGCTGCGGCGGCTGGCATTATTATCGATTCCGATCGTGTTATTGGTATCGAGTATTTTCTTGCTGCCCTCAGCCGATTATCTGCCCCAAGGCAACCTCAATTTTGTATTTTGGTTGACCGAGAACTTTCCTGGTACCAGCGTCCCTGAAGCCGTCAAGCTGTCAGCACCAGCCCGATCCTATCTCAAACAGCAACCCGAAATCTCCAGCACCTTTTTTGCCAACTTTGCCCAGTTTCGCGGGATTGGGATGTCCTTGAAACCTGATTCAGCCACGGGCGGCGGACTGGCAGACATGGAAAAACGTTTGACTGGCAAAAGCTTCGGTTATCCAGGTTACAAATTTATGTTCCCGATCCGGTTCCCGATCTTCAACGATCCGGGTAAATCCTTTGAGGTGCAAATTATCGGCCCCGATCTCACTCGACTCAACCAGTTAGAACAACAGTTAATTAAGCAAATCTCCGCCCTGCCAGGAGTTGCCAATGCCCGTTCCAATGCGATCGATGGTGCGCCCCAACTGCAAGTAATTCCCAATCGCGAACGCCTCGCCGAGGTCGGACTTTCCGAATCAGAAGTCGGCGCGATGGTGGAAGCGGCTCTAGGAGGACGCTTTGCATCACAATTTATCGACGGCAAAGAAGAACTCGATGTCACCGTCCAGTTGCAAAATATCTTTGTCAAAACACCCGAACAGTTGCGGCAATTATCGCTCTACAGCGCACAGATTCCCCAGACGACATCGAGCACCACCCCCACAACGGCAACTGCTACAACCACACCAACCCCCACTGGCGGACAACTTCAGCTCGCGGATGTCGCCACCGTCAAAGAAACCATCGGCCCTGGCGTAATCAATCATGTAGACTTAGAACGCTCCACCACCCTGACTGTCAGCCTGACTCCCGCCGCACCCTTGGGACAGCTAGTGAGCCAAACTGAATCGCAAATCCTCGTCCCCTTACGCACCAAATTACCGCCAGAATTTCGCTTAGAATTGGCTGGCTCTGCCGATCGATTATCGGAAACCGTCAGTCAACTCGCTGCGGCTTTTGCGTTCTCGGTAATTATTACCTACTTACTGCTGGTGGCTCTATATCGATCGTTCCTGTATCCGCTGGTGATTATGGCAACCGTACCGATGGGATTGACTGGCGCACTATTGAG
>NZ_JANMZA010000127.1:0-3492 GCF_031382685.1 Chamaesiphon sp. OTE_8_metabat_110
TTATACCGCTCCTTAGATGCAGTCGAACGCCTCAAACAAGAAGGCATTGATATCGGTCTGATTAATAAGCCAACATTGAACTCGATCGATGAAGAAATGATGTCGAAAATTGGTAAGTCACCGATGGTATTAGTCGTCGAATCTTTCAACCGCAAAACTGGTTTGGGCAGTCGCTTCGGTTCGCAGTTATTGGAGCGCGGCTATAAGCCTAATTACAACCACCTCGGTACGCATATAGAAGGTTGTGGCGGTCTATGGGAGCAGTTCCCACATCAGGGGATAGATCCCGCTGGGATTATGGCTGCGGTTAAGAAGTTGATGGGTTAGGAAATTTTAGGTTTTGAGACGCACGAGTTGGAAGTTGATTCCGACTCGTGCGTTGTTTTGTGTATGACTG
Organism: Chamaesiphon sp. OTE_8_metabat_110; assembly: GCF_031382685.1. Lineage (NCBI taxonomy): Bacteria > Bacillati > Cyanobacteriota > Cyanophyceae > Gomontiellales > Chamaesiphonaceae > Chamaesiphon > Chamaesiphon sp. OTE_8_metabat_110. The sequence goes on from NZ_JANMZA010000127.1 coordinate 398, forward strand.
AAGAATTATTTTCCTTACTTCGTCTGAATTTAAAATCAAGAGAATGACAAATTTATATTTCACTCGAACATAAAATTGTCCGGATATTACCGCTGTAGCAACGTATATAGAATTATATTTATCTGAGCTACGACTTCTAGGGATAAGGCTATGAGCGATTTTGGTAATAATTTACGTTGGGGTTTACTTTGCACTGCTTACTTTCCATTACTTTCTGTTCTAGCAGTTGTGGTCTTTGCTATTTGCTCGATTCCTTACACGATTTTATTGTGTGTATGGATTGTCTGTCTTCCCCTTCTTTGGATCACTTCGCTAATACCTTCTGATACTTCTTCCAAGGAACTAATTGAAAAAGGGTTTCAAGCTTTTATTCTCTTACCATTTGGAGCAACAATCTTATTTACAATTTATATTGTTTTTTATTTTCTCTCGATCTTCACCTCTCCCTTGTGGTTATTATTGGGATTGATCAATCCAGAGCTAGTTATCCCTGATGATTTTCCAGCAAATCGATGGGTAGTATTATTTACTTATCTAATTATGCCTATATTTTCCTTCGGTTGTATTAGCATGAGTAGTGCTGGGGCTTAATAAAATAATCATTGCCTACAAATTAGAATTATTTAAAAATAAGATTTTGCTTTACATGCAAAGGGCGGGATAAGTTTATGCAAATAAACATTGCTGAATTCTAGAAATATCGAACGAACCCGCCCAACAACACCAGCTAATATCGATTGTGATTCTTTCGTGCGTAGATGACGATGTTCGATCGATCGTTTGAATTCATAGATGGTGACATTCGATCGATTATTGGTGGGTGAGGGCGGGTTCGATCGAGATTTTGGAATTATGCGGAATCGATCGCATAAACCCGCCCCTACGAACCCGTACAGGCGAATATGTGGGTGGGGATTCGATCGATCTTATTTATTATCAGATCTGTAGGGGCGGGTTTATGCTAATAATCATCGCCAAATTCCAAAAATTGTGAACGAACCCGCCCAACCCCACCAGCAAATATCGATTGCGATTCGATCGTGCGTAGATGATGATGTTCGATCGATCGTTTGAATTCATGGATGGTAACATTCGATCGGTTATCGGTGGGTGAGGGCGGGTTCGATTTAGATTTTAGAATTATTCGGAATCGATGGCATAAACCCGCCCCTACAAACCTGTACAGGCGAATATGTGGATGGGGATTCGATCGATCGGATTCATGGTCGATCGTGAGAATATGATGTAGATGGATAGATCGGCGAGAGCAGTAAAATGAAATTAAGTGATGTTGTTTCCCGTATCGAGATCGATCCACGCAAGCTGACAGAATACGCATTGAACCCCGATAACCCCGTCGGAGCCGACAAAGCAATAATCTTTCAACGTGTCCTGGGTTACAACAGAGATAACTATCGATCGCTACTCGAACAAATCCAATCTCAGGCGATGGCAGCAGAAGCCATCCAGAAAAGTGAAGACCAACACGGAGAGCGATATCAGGTAGATTTAGAAGTAGTAGGTACTGAAAATCAAAGAGCCATCATCCAGACTGGCTGGATAGTTCAGCCTAAAACTGATTCTGCTAGATTATTCACCCTGTATGTGAAAAAACAGCCATGAAAAATCCCGAACTCTTCGATGTGATTGAACTCCTAATCGATTTACCTGCTCATAGCCTCTGTGCGGGCGATCGAGGTGCCATTTGTGAAGAATATGGCAATTCACAGTATGAGGTAGAATTTACCAATTCAGATGGAGAATCGATCGCGTTAGTTGCATTATCGATCGACTCTTTTGTCATAGTGTGGCGATCTGCATCTAAAACTTGGGTACCGATCGCTGAAAAAATTCAAGCGATATTATCTGCTTTACCAGAAGATAATCTATCCAAAGTTTTTGAATTTGCTCGTTCCGTTCACAACGAAAGGATATCTGCCTAAAATGTTTCGGCTATTGCACCTATCAGTTGTTCGGGTATGAAATATGAATATTAGAGAAAAAATTATTCAAGAAACTGAAGACACCCCCGATGGTATTTTGTCCGAAGTCTTGGATTATTTACAATATCTGAAAGTTAAACATCAGCAAGGGATGATGGAAACTGCCTTGCTCAGTGAAACGATCCTTCAGAAAGACTGGTTAAAACCAGCAGAAGAAGTTGCATGGCAAAATTTGTAGTCGATCGATTCCTCATCGATCGCATAAACAAAGCCATATACGAACCCGTACAGGCGAATATGTGGGTGGGGATTCGATCGATCGTATTGATGGTCGATCTAAACCGTCCAATCTTCTGTTGCTAATTTTGGAACTTTGCTAAAATCACGAACATTACGAGTCAATAGCACCAAGTTACGAGAGATAGCAATTGCGGCAATTCTCAAATCCATTGTTGATACCCGAACTTTTTGGAAGCGTAACTCATCAAAAATCGCAATCGCTTCAACATCAAATGGCAAAACAGGAGCCGATGCAAAACCCTGAAGAATTTCTATTAAAAGATTGTACCCGCGAATCGTATCGGTATTTGTCTGAGCGCGATTGATAAAATTGTGGGCACCAAGCGTCTGTTCGTGGAAACTAACGGCAGATAAAGCAAAATCTTCTGGAGAATACCTGTCCATTCGCATCATTAAACGGGTAAATTCCACACTCGATCTGCGTTGTAGAAAGCTGATATGGTCGGTATCCAGCAAATATTTCACGATTACTCGACACTTTCTGTAACAGGACGATCCGATTGGCGGAAAGTTTTTCCGTATTCCAGTGCTTCAAGGAAGACTTCTTCATCAGAGATTGAGCCAGTAAGTTTTTGCAACCAGCTTTCAGTGACAGGCTTGCTGTCAACCTTTTGTTGCAGTTCACAAACTGTCTGTTCGAGAGTTTCCAAACGTCTTTCGATAGTTACTTCATTCAACATTTCTTTATCCTTAGAAAGAGCGACTTTCTAAATTATATCTCTTACGAGAGGATCGACGCATAAACAGAGCCATCTACGAACCCGTACAGGCGAATATGTGGGTGGGGGTAAAGGTCGTTGGCGTAGCCTACCGGAGGTAATCATATTTATGTTCGATCGACTGTTCAGAGCC
>NZ_JANMZA010000177.1:0-3240 GCF_031382685.1 Chamaesiphon sp. OTE_8_metabat_110
CGGCGCACGGGGGGACTAGTCGATACAGTGACTCACCACGATCCGCAGCATCACCAGGGTACGGGGTATTGTTTCGATCTATATGAAGCTTTGGATCTATTTACTTGTATGGTACGTGCTGAGGAAAGTTTTCATTATCAACCTCAATGGCAAGAACTTCAGCAGCGCGGGATGGCAACTGATTTTAGTTGGGATAAATCAGCGCAAGAATATGAAGTGCTATACAAATCTATTTTTGTTGAGTAGTTAAGTAACTCCAGCGGTTAGAAACCGCCGTATCTGCAAGGCAGACGCTACGCGAACGGAGTGCAAAGTCCGCCTACGCGGACTGATTAACTAGTACTGGACGGCGGAAGTTTCCCCTCGCTTTTCCACCGCTCAGTAAGCGCAAAGCGCAGGCTACGCCAACGGCTCCGCTCACTGAGCGAAGCCAAAGTGAATACCCACTCTACTTATGCCACAGACTACTAGTTCGCCTACGCGGACTTTGCAACATTAGCAACGATTGTAATCGTAGGCATTCTCTGTCGATTGCTACAACATTCCTGAACCACAACTAGCATCATCATAAATTTGCTCGATCGATCTCATCGTACTTTTATACTTAGTGATATTACCTTGCTCTTTAAATAATTTAGCGGCAAATCGCCAATCGATGAGTGCTTCTTGCTCACCGTACATATCTCGATAAGCATAGCCACGATTGGAATAAGCCAGTGCAAAATCTGGTTGAAGTGCGATTGCCTTATTGTAGTCAGCAATCGCACTCGAATAATCTTGAGCTAAATAATGTAAAAAGCCCCGGCGGTAGTAAGCAATTGCCAATTTTGGATCGATCGAGATCGCGCGGGTGTAGTCTCTCATCGCATCCTGGTCGTCACCTAGTTTATAGTAAGCTACCCCGCGACAACAGATAGCTAGGGCATTGCTCGGATCGATCCCAATAGCTTCGGTATATTCTGTCAATGCTCCCAGATAGTCGCGATTTTTATACTTTGCATTAGCTGAAGCCAGGATATCGGTAGCGATTGGCTCTCTCATAGCATAGGTAGACTGTGACATATTTGTGTGATAGCTGCTGACTATTTGAATCTCGATCGACAGAGTTTGTATTAACAACCATAACCTCTCCAAATCACAGCTAATAGGGATCGAATCACAAATCGATCTCGAATTTATCACCAGAGACAAGCAGGATCGCGATCGACACTAAATTAATTATTTAATACCGATCCCAATCTCTAGCCGCACATCAAAATCGATCTTACCTATTACCTTTTACCTCTTACCTCAAAACAATCGCCCTAATTCAAAAAAATTGGTATGACTTATCGCAATCCCACCCCGACAGTAGACATTATTATCGAATTAATCGATCGACCCCATCGTCCCATTATCGCGATCGAACGGCTGAATCCGCCTCATGGCTGGGCATTACCTGGCGGGTTTGTAGATTATGGAGAGTCATTAGAATCCGCCGCAGTCAGAGAAGCCAAAGAAGAAATCGGCTTAGATGTAAAATTGATCGAACAATTTCATTTGTATTCAGCACCCGATCGCGATCCTCGGCAGCATACGATTAGTCTAGTATTTATCGCTACAGCAACCGGAGAACCGATCGCGCAAGATGATGCCAAGAGTGTCGGCATCTTTGCACCGTGGGAAATTCCGTCGCAGTTATGTTTCGATCACGGACAAATTATTCAGGATTATCTGCGATATCGACATTATCAGATCCGCCCAGGGATTAGAGGGTAGAGGGTAGAGGGTAGTCGTAGGGTGCGTTACTCCGCAGGAAAACGCACCGATTTATTGTAGATCGTAGGTTGGGTTGAGCCAAAGGAAAACGCACCAACACATTCGTAAGATGAGTAAAATTAGATAAGTCCCATACTGAAAACCTAACTGATGAGTACTGCGACAATCCCCCAACTAAGCGACTTACTCGAAGGTATCGATCTCCCCGTCGATTGGCTGGGACTGCGGAAAGTGCGGGAAGTCTCGATCGCCCGATCGGCGCGAGACGGAATGCCCCAAAATAATAGTACGACCATTAGTGAAGGTGTGATGGTCGAAGTCCTGGTGAATGGGCAAATCGGCTATGGTGCTACCAATATTGTCACCCCCACGGGTGTTCGATCTGCCGCCACCGCTGCTTATCACCAAGCCCTAGCCGCCAGCGCATATCGGATCTACCCGATCGCGATCGCCCAGCGACCCAAGGTAGTCGGGCAATACGTCTCCCCGACCCTCCAACCATTTAATAGCCTGACTCCTGGCGAAATTAGCGACCAACTGAGCAAGATTTGTCATACGCTTAAAGTCGGCGAAAAGATCGTCCAAACTAGTGCCACGATTATTACCCGTGAAATCGAAAGTTGGTTTGTTAGTAGCAATGGTTCCGATGTCTATCAGAAATTCTTGTTAATGACCACAGACTATGCCGCCACCGCCCAGGATGGCGCACTCATCCAGCATCGGAGCGATCGCGGCGGACTGGCAAAATGCTATCAGGGCGGCATGGAATACTTTCTCACGCCCGATCTGTGGGCGCGGGTGCAACAAGTCGGCGAACAGGCTGTAGAATTGCTGACGGCGATCGAATGTCCGACAGAGACAACCACACTCGTCCTCGCACCGGATCAATTACTATTGCAAATCCATGAAAGTGTCGGACATCCGCTGGAATTAGACCGGATTTTAGGTGATGAACGCAACTATGCGGGCGGTAGTTTTGTCAAACCCGAAGATTTTGGCAATCTCGTCTACGGTTCAACCTTGATGAATATTACCTTCGATCCGACCGTCTCGGGAGAATTTGCCAGCTACAGTTTCGATGATATCGGTGCTAGTGCGACGCGGGAATATATCATCCGCGATGGCGTACTCGAACGTGGCTTAGGCAGCTTGGAAAGCCAAGCGCGACTGGATCTGCCGGGAGTCGCTTGCAGCCGCGCCTGTAGCTGGAATCGTCCGCCGATCGACCGGATGGCAAATATCAACCTCGAACCGGGCGATAAAAGCTTTGATGACATTATCGGTGGGATCGATCGAGGCATCTATATGGAATCCAATCGCTCGTGGTCGATCGACGATCGTCGCCACAAATTCCAGTTTAGCTGTGAGTACGCCAAACTGATCGAAAATGGCAAATTGACTCAAACAGTCCGCAACCCCAATTATCGCGGCGTCACGCCCCAATTCTGGGGCAATCTGGCTCAAATCGGCAACGCCAACACC
>NZ_JANMZA010000193.1:0-4803 GCF_031382685.1 Chamaesiphon sp. OTE_8_metabat_110
AAATGCCGTCCGCGAAACGATCGATCGGGGGTTAGCTGACGCCATCATCCTCTCGGGAGCCGCGACGGGTAGCCCCCCAAGTATCGAAGATCTTCGACTGGCTAGGGCAGCCGCAGGTACCACTCCGATGCTGATCGGCAGTGGTGCTAATTTCAATAATATTAATAGCTTGATGCAATATGCCGATGGCGCGATCGTGTCGAGTTCGCTCAAACGTCAAGGCAAAATCGAGAACTCGATCGATCCAATTCGCGTCAGTCAATTTGTTGAAACAATTCGCCAAGATCTCGCCAGTCGATCCGTACAACGTGCGATCGATTCGATGAAAATCCATAAGTGAGATGGGAGCTGGGAGAGAATTTTTAAAGTTGAGATTCTAACGCCAAGACAAGACCGAAGGCTTCCTATTTCTACCTCCTAACTCCCAACTCCCAACTCCCAACTCCTAACTCCTAACTCCCAACTCCCAACTCTTATGAAACGTCGTCAAATTCCCTGGATCTATCAGTACTCGCGATTGCTCATCGGATCGATCGCTATTTTAGGCATTTTGGTAACTGCTTACCTGACATGGGTAAAACTTAGCAACAACGGTGTGTGCGGTACCGAAGGCTGTCAGATCGTACTATCTAGCCCATATGCTAATGTTGGCAGTTTTCCGCTGACTGGATTGGGCTTACTGAGCTACATGGGTGTGGCGGTGATGGCTTTTGCGCCGACACTCGTCGATCCCAAAACTAATAAAGCGGCACACAATCAGCTCAACAACCTGACTTGGTTGGGATTATTGCTCGCGGGAGTGGGGCTGGCGGTATTTAGCGGCTATTTGATGTATCTGCTGGCATTTGTCATCAAAGCTGCATGTCCATTTTGTATTGCTTCGGCAATTTTCACTTTTGCCATTTTGGGACTGACACTCTTCGGGCGTGACTGGGAGGATATCGGGCAAGTCATCTTTTCTGGAATGGCGGCGGGGCTGGGTGCCCTGCTAGTTTCGCTAGTTCTTTACAATACCGCGATCGGAGGTGAGATAAATTCACTCGCCCCGACTACCGCCCCGACACCGGGGATTGGTTGGGAAATCAAGTCTACATCGGGGACAGCCGAGATCGAACTTGCCAAGCACCTGACCGAAAAAGGTGCCAAGATGTACAGTGCCTACTGGTGCCCGCATTGCTACGAACAGAAGCAGTTATTTGGTAGTCAAGCCTGGGAGCAAGTTACTAATATCGAATGTGCTGCTGATGCCAAAAAGAATCCGCAGCCAGACGCTTGTGCCAAAGCTGGCATTAAAGGATTTCCGACTTGGAGTATCGATGGCAAATTAGAGCCTGGAATCAGGAAACTGGCAAAACTCGCCAAGTTGACTGGCTATCAGGGCGATAGTAAGTTTAAGTACGATAAGTTGGCTCCAGGTGAATAATAATTATAAGTCAGGCTGGCAAGCGGAACTTGTGCGATCGACCTAAATGGTTTATATATTTTAAGGATCGATCGTTATTTCCCAATTTTACTAAATGCTGACAAACTTACACTTACTTCGATCGGTGAGCGCGATCGGGATGGCAATTGGTGCTGTTGTGACTACTATCGCTACGGTGCAAGCTAATCCCACGCTGCCCACTAATGGCAATACCACTTCGGCTCGTCCATCGCTCGTCAATCGGACGAGTAAACCTGCTGTCAACAGCAACAGCAAGAAGACAGCTTCAGCACCACCAATCGATACCGTATCAGGCGCAGCCGAAACCGCACTGGTAGAACATTTAATTGCCAATAATGTCACTTTCTACGGTGCTTACTGGTGCGATCATTGTCAGAAGCAAAAATCGCTATTTGGGGCGGCTGCTGCTGCAAAATTACTCTATATTGAGTGCGCCGCAGATGGTGAAAAGTCTCAGCGACAATTGTGTAAAGAGAAAAACATTCAAATGTTTCCTACTTGGGTAATTAACGGTAAATATTTTACTGGTAGTAAAGATCTCCAAGAGATTGCTAAATTAACTGGCTATAAAGGTGTGATGAATTTTAAATATCGCAAGTAGGTTTAGGCTTTAGGCTTTAGGCTTTAGGCTTTGGACTTTAGGTTTGGCTATCGATTGCTAAATGGGTTGGGATTTTAAGTTTGAGGCTAAAATATCAATTCGCTAATAGCACAAGACTAACTATCGATTATTAGATAGATCGACTTTGGCACAATTAGTTGCCAGCATCAATAGATTGCATCAACACTACCCCGATATTATCAGCATGAATTATTTACTCAATTTGTGGCGATTTCCAATCTTGTCGCTATTGCTATCATCGTTAGTCTTTGGGGCGTTACCCGCCCGCGCCGAAACCAAAATATTGGCATCAAATTATGGGATCGATCGAGCGAATGAATCCCTAGCCCCCACAGATCCGCGCACTTCCACCGAGCGACTTAATGCCCTCGGCGACACCTCAGCCAAAGTTCCAGCACCTAACTCGATCGCGCAATCCGTTAAAGTCAGCCCTTTGCTAGAAAGACAAATCCTAGAAGTCATTCGCCGCAATCCATCTGTCATGCTAGAAGTGTTGCAAAAATACGCGCTGGAGCAACAAGCGAAAGAACAAAAAGCTCAAGCCGACGCACTTAAATTAGCTCGAAAAAACACCAAATCATTAATCGGTAATTCGCCCACCACTGGAGCTAGCAATCGTCAGATCGTGATGGTCGCATTCTCAGATTTTCAATGTCCATTTTGTGCGACTGCCGATAAGAGTGTCAAGCAATTTATGGCAAAACATAAAGATAAAGTTACCCTAGTTTATAAATATTTTCCCCTCACCCAAATTCATCCCGAAGCACTACCAGCCGCACAGGCTGCTTGGGCTGCCAATAAACAGGGTAAGTTTTGGGAATTTCACGATGCTTTGTATGCGAATCAAGCTAAACTAGGTGAAGCCTTCTATCTCCAAACTGCCACCAGTCTCAAGTTAGATCTCAATAAATTTAACGCCGATCGGAAAATTGCTCCTGATGCGATCGTCGAAGACTTTAGACTCGGACGTAAGCTCGGTGTTGACGGTACGCCCACCTTCATCCTCAATGGCGAAGTCGTCACAGGTGCCGCCTCTTTGGCAGATTTGGAAAAAGCCTTAGCGCAAGTTACTAAGAAGTAAAGGGTAAGAGGTAAGAGGTAAAAGGTAAGAGGTAAGAGCGTAATCCGCTAGTACTCATTCGACTTTTCTCTGCAAGCCAGTTCCCCCGTCCCCGGTCAGTGAGCGACAGCCAAACTGCCCGTCCCCATCTCCCCATCTCCCCATCTCCCCATCCCCTCGTCCCCCCACCCTCTACCCCATGAGCGATCTGTCATTAGCTTCAATCCAGCCAGCCGTATGGCGAATTTTGGATGCAAATTTCGATCGAGCGCGGGAAGGATTGCGGATTATTGAAGAATGGTGCCGCTTTGCTCTCAATAACACCGCACTGGCGAGTGAGTGTAAGCAAATGCGACAAGACTTGGGGATGTGGCATACGCCAGAAATTCGCGCCGCGCGGGATACAGCAGCCGATGTCGGTACTCAATTGAGCCATCCTCGCGAAGAACAACGCACGGGGATCGAGCAACTGCTCCAAGCCAATCTGTGTCGCGTTCAAGAAGCCTTGCGAGTACTGGAAGAATATGGCAAGCTCTACTCGCCGAGCCTGAGTAGCGGCTGCAAACAGATGCGCTATCGGGTATATACCTTAGAGAGCAATTTACTCGCCTACCGTCGTCGCCAACTGCTCACTAGTGCCAAGTTATATCTAGTTACTACTCCCACCCCAGATTTACTTCCCCGTGTCGAGGCAGCTTTGCAGGGGGGATTGACATTGGTGCAGTATCGTGATAAGCAAGCTAATGATACCGATCGACTGGCGATCGCCCAAGCGATGTGTCAACTGTGCCATAATTATGGCGCGTTATTTATTCTCAACGATCGGGTGGATCTGGCACTAGCTGTCGATGCTGATGGGGTACATTTGGGTCAGCAAGACGTCTCGATCGCACTTGCTAGACAAGTACTGGGTTCCCAAAAGATCGTCGGCAAATCCACGACAAGCCACGCAGAAATGGCACAAGCGATCGCCGAAGGTGCCGATTATATTGGGGTAGGGCCAGTCTATGAAACGCCAACTAAACCGGGCAAAGCAGCAGCAGGATTAGAATACGTCCAGCACGCCGTCAAAAATGCGACTGTGCCTTGGTTTGCGATCGGTGGCATCGATAGTACTAATATTGATGATGTCATCCAAGCTGGTGCCCCAGCAATCGCGATCGTTCGAGCGATTATGGAAGCAGATAATCCTACTCATGCAGTTCAATATTGTCTGTCCATCTTGAATCGGGTACCGCGAATAGAGGGTAGAGGGTAGAGGGTAGGCTTTAGGTTTTGGGATTGAGTGGCTAGCGGGGTCGTTTATAATTTTGGTTTATGATTGAGTCGATCGAGTTACAAGTAAATGGTGAAGCCTGTACCTGTTTGCCGCAGACAACCTTACCCCAGTTATTAGTCAAGATGGGGTTAAATCCTCGACTTCTAGCAGTAGAATATAATGGGGAAATTTTGCATCGTCAATTTTGGGACAATACAGAAATTAAAACTGACGATCGATTGGAAATTGTGACGATCGTTGGTGGTGGTTAAAACTAGATCGGAGGTTAAAATTCAAGTATGGAAGTTGTTTTAGCTAGGATTGAAGAGCTTGAGGAAGTATCGAGATTATTCGATCTATATCGGGTATTCTACAACCAATCCTCAGATATTGAAGCTGCTCGATCGTTTATACAGCAG
>NZ_JANMZA010000199.1:0-4316 GCF_031382685.1 Chamaesiphon sp. OTE_8_metabat_110
GAGAGCGTGGACGTGATCGCGATAAGTACTAGAAACATAATCTTGTCCCGGACGCATCGCTTTAATTACGCCAGAGGAGACCGCTTCTTGACCGTTATACAGGTGGACAAAACCAAACATTTTGCCCCGATAGTACATCTCTGCACATTTATCCTCAAAGAACCGACCGAGGATCGTGTCGCGGTACAACATCAAGCCTTCTGCTTTAGTGATTTCTCCCGACTTTGGCTCAAATGCGGGTAAAGTTCTCTCTTGAACCATTTAGTTTGTTTTATCCACTTGTGTGCGATCGATATTGTCGCTTATTTCGGCAAGTTGTGACTAGTACCAGCGGGGAAATTATTGATTTGGATGGAAAATAAAGCCGCCGCACGCCAGCAGCCTCTGGATTCCCCGCTCCTCTATTCCCTAAAACGATGATGTTATGCTATGTTTGTTCGTAGGTTTTTGAGTAAAGGTAACATCTCCTCAAGTTTGAAGTAATATATTCTTCAGTGCGAGTAGAAGTTGCCAGCCCAAATCTTTGGTTCGAGAAATAAAGTTGATAACTGAGTAGCTGGTAATTGTTAACTTTGTTGTTCAGGTGTATTAGGTGAACCGTGCGAATCCCGCTAGACTACTATCAAATATTGGGTGTACCCGAGAGCGATCTATCGGGATTGGAGCAAGCATATCAAGATCGCTTACTCCAATTGCCGCAGCAAGAATATTCCGATGCGGCAATCGAATCTCGCAATCGACTCATTACGGTCGCTTATCAAGTCTTGAGCGATCCGATTCAACGTGCTGAATATGCCGCAACGCAGGCAGCATCAGCCCTAGTCGGGGTCGAAAGTACAGCAACTAATGCGGAGGTATCGGCATCACAATTTTACCGCCGTCCCGAACTAGATATCGCCACCGAACATTTTGTCGGCGGACTGTTGATCTTATTCGAGCTAGGTCAGTACGAAGAAATCAATAGTATTTGTATGCCCCATTTGGGCAACAATGGTCGCAGCAATAATAGTGGTAGTCTCCATCCCCAACAGCCGCCGACAGTGACTCCCAGCGGCAATGTCTGGCCGACAACTAAGTTCGACGCGGTGCCGATTGCCAAGGTCAAACATACCGCGAGCGGCAGTTCGATCGTCCCGCTCAAGCCAGATATCCTCCTGGCGATGGTTTCGTCATTTTGGGAGTTGGGCGAGCGGGAATGGCGCGATGGTTGCTATGAAGAAGCCACGATTCACTACGAAACTGCCAAAAAAATTCTCGTTCGCGAAGATCTCTTTCCCCAAATTCAAGGGGAAGTAGATCGCAAGCTCGATCGCTTGCGCCCGTATCGGATCTCCTCGCTAGTATCGCTATCGCTCGATCGTCACGAACAGCGCCGCCAAGGGATTCAATTTTTAGAAGAATTACTCGAAAGTGCTTGTACCAACGAAGTCAAGTGCCAAGAACGCTTTGCCCTCAATAGCGAAAGTACGATCGCCTTTATCCACGAAACGCTGCCCTATCTAACTGCTGCCGAGCAACGCAATTTATTCAGTCAATTGGCACGCGATTCCCAGCAAGCGGGGACGCGAATCCTCAATGTCATGCAATTGGCGTGTACCTACTTACACGTCCACGCCCTCATCGTCCAAGGCTTTGCCTACCGCAATCCCCAACTGATCTACACCGCCCAACAAATCTTGCAGTATCGGCTCAGTCAAAGGATCGATTGTTCGATCGAGCAATCAATTTGCGCCTTATTATTAGGGCAAACAGAAGAAGCCAATCAAATCCTTGCCAGTGCTGCCGAATCATCCGCTCTCGTAGTCATTCGTCAGCAGTCTCAAGGACTGCCCAACCTGCTCAGAGGCTTATGTTGGTACATCGAATCCTGGCTCAAAGATGAGGCGTTTCCCTGTTTTCGGGATTTGGTCGCCAGCGATCCTGCTCTAAATGCTTATTTTAACGATCGCGACGTCCAAGATTTTGCCGATCGCGTCCCGGCTACCGATAAAAATATTACTAGTTGGGGTCAGATCTCGCCGATCCTGATCGAGGTGCCCCAATCAGGGGAACTCTCGCTAGGCGAACATTTGACTGAATCACCGCTCGCCTACTCCGCATCAGCATCAGCAGATCTGACCCATTCCAACGTGCGCCGACCCAATAGTCTCAATGCTGCCTGGCAGCCGCCAGCAGACCGAATCGGCGGCGATAGCGTCGATCCAGCCATTCGGGTCGAGCCTGTAGCTCCACCCGAGCCACCACCACCAATCATCGCAGAGCCAGATCCCAGCAACGTCATTCAGCTAGAGAATGAACGCCAACGTCGCCGCTCATCGCAGCCGACCGCCAGAACCATCGACGGTCAGTTCGAGCAAGCCGAGATTGAAGATCGCAGGCCACTACCGCTCCCGCTCCCACCCGATCCGAGCAGTCAAATAGTCACTGCGGCAAAAACCGGACAATTAACCGAGCGATCTTCACTCCACCGCCAGCGCCGCATTCAGCGTAAGCCGAATATCCCCCGCATTTTACTAGTCGGTACTGGCGGCGTAACTTGTGCCTGGGGAGCGATCTGGCTGGCAACTACCGCCATCGGGGTCGTCACCAAACCACAACCGCCCAAAGTGGCGATCGTCGCATCGCCCTCGCCGCGTACTGCCGTATCACCCATCAGCCGCGCTGGATTAGCCACTACTACCCCACAACCAGTCAATGCGGCAGTCTTAACCCCCGAGATCGCCCAAGCCGTGGTGACTAAATGGTTGGCGGCTAAAAGCCAGTCCTTGAGCCAATCGCCCCAAGTCGATCGGCTCAAAAGCATCCTCGTCGAGCCAGCTTTATCCAGTGCGATCGATCGCGCTCAAACTGCCAAAGCTGAGGGCGTACATTGGCTGTATCAACATCAAAATATTGGAATTGTCTCGATCTCCCAACCCAATCCCGCTAGTAAGACCGCGACGATCCAAGCGCGAGTGACCGAAGACGCGCGGTACTATCGCGGAAATCGTCTCGACCCAGCCCGATCCTACTCCAAGCCGCTACTAGTCGAGTACAATGTCGTCCGCCAAAAAGATGGTTGGTATATTAAAGGTATGGGCGTAGTCAAATAATTAAATAGCCGTCAGTCATCATTACATGCTCGATCGTCTCGTTCAAGCTTACACTCCGTTGATTTGTTGGACGGGGTTGGGCATTCTGACTGTGAGGTTCTTACCCGCTGCGTTCCCCTATTGGCTGGGACGCGGCTTGTATTGGGTGGGCGTCCCGATCGAGATTTTTTCCCTCGCCCGTCAGACTACTTTCGACGAACGCGCCCGATTAGCGCCAACGATTACCATTGCTTCCCTACTATTGGGATTGGGATTGGGCTGGCTCAGTCTCCAGATCTGGCAAAAATTACGCCCCGAACCCTCACCAGCCGCCGGACTCAAAGGCAGCTTGCTGTTATCGTCGATGTTGGGCAATACGGGTTTTGTCGGTTTGGCAATCGTCCCCTACTTTGTCTCCGAGACCGATGTGAGTTGGGCGGTGCTCTACAGCGTCACCCAAAATGTCTTTGGCACTTACGGCTTGGGCGTATTAGTCTCCAGTTATTACGGTCGTCAAGGCGCGGGTACCAATCGGTGGTGGACGCAGTTAAAAGATTTGTGCTGTGTGCCCTCGCTATGGGGCTTTGCGCTGGGTTCATTGACCCGCAACCTCCCTTTCCCTACCGCGATCGAATCAAGCCTTCATGCCTCGATTTGGGTGGTGATTCCCGGCGCATTTATTCTCATGGGCATCCGCCTCAGTCAGATTCAAGGCTGGCAAAGTCTCAAGCTTGCCCTATTACCCGCCATCCTCAAAACGATCGTCATGCCGACGATCGTCGGGATCTCAATTTCACTACTCGGTGTCGGTGGCGATCCGCGACTGGGCATTGTCCTCATGGCAGGAATGCCTTGTGCTTTTGCCGGACTGATTTTGGCAGAAGAATACAATCTCAATGGCAACCTAGTTGCCAGTAGCATCATCGTGAGTACATTAATTTTTCTGGCGATGATTCCAGTCTGGTTGTATATCTACTAGGTATTCTCTCTTGCCTCAAAGTAAAGATCTGTAGGTCGGGTTGCGGATGCGCGCTCGCCTCTGTCTCCCGACGGTTTGCGGATGGAATCGCGCTGAGGCTTCCTCAGCGTGCGTTCCACCAAGCAAGCGACCCAAATCACGCGGAGGTTCCCGACCCATGTGTTTGGGTCAGCGATTCGCGCTCCTCGGGTTTCCCGAGGGTTTAGCGAATCAAGACAAGACAGCGGCTCGCAGCCGGGAGGTTCCCTCTCTTGTCTTGACGCGCT
>NZ_JANMZA010000201.1:0-25241 GCF_031382685.1 Chamaesiphon sp. OTE_8_metabat_110
AAGTCGGTACGATCGTCAGAGTTGTCAAGTAATAACGTAAGTCGATCGCATTAATACATCGTGTAGGGTGGGCACTGCCCACCAGCTAGGATCTCGACGATTTCTATCTAATAAATATTTGAACCTAAGTAGGTGGGTGCAATTATTTATAAAATAGATTAAGCCTGAAACCTAGATGGTGGGCAGTGCCCACCCTACTGGCTCGACTACGCAATATCTATCTGAATTTTCTAGTACAGCTTCGGCGGACTTCGCATCATCAGCCGCGACTTTAGTCGCAGGTAAAAGTAGATAGCAACTTGGATTAAACGATCGAAGATTTACGCGCATGTTCGGTATAAGCTGCTGTAGCAAGTAATGACACGATCGTCAGTGGAAATGTCAAACTCCACCAGGATTCTGATACCAATACAAAAAAGGCGGCGGCTAGTCCACCCAAAGCAAAGCCCGCAATTACCGGAACGAACCGCCCCATGCGTTCCCAGGCTTCAGCCGCTTCTTGCTGACTAGCCTCGCTTGCTGGAGACAATTTCGCACTCACGAGTTGCACCAAATCGATCGTCAGTTGGGTAGTATTTCCCGTCATTACAGTTGTCGGAATATAGCTTTTAAAAACACCTTTGGCTTCCTTCATCAGCGCATTCTGAATTGCCATCGCGACTACTCCAGAAATCCCGATCGGCAGGATATATTCTTCCTGAACATCTAATAGTAACGCTGGGGAAAGTTGGGTACCAATTACTAAGAAAATACCTAACGCGATCGCTTCAGCCGTCAGTAATACGGCAAATACCGACCACTTTTTACTCCGTGCATATCGGGCTAGTAATGAAGTGAGGGCAACTGTGATAATAAAAGTGGGTAACATCAGCAACCGCGTCATCGTGGTTTCGGCATCTTCGCTGACAAAAGACGAACCCGCTAGGGCAATATTCCCCGTGACATGAGCGGTGAAAATTCCAAATAAAATGATAAATGCCGATGTATCTACAAATCCGGCTACCCAACTGAGCAAGAATCCCGCAGGTACATCTGCGATTAGAAAGGCACTCAAATTCGGAATAGCGTTATTACGTGGGGCGACTGTCATGGTGCGTTCTCCCGATCGACTAATTTATGCAGTAGTTTAAGCGATCGATCTCAATTGGTTTCGTCTCTGGAGATACATAACTAGAAGGTAATCTCGTATACAGTATACAATTAACAAATGCGAGACTATAGACCATAAATAGCTGGCAGTGATACTTCTAGAGATCCTTCGGGCAGCAGAAGGATCGAGATAATTAACGTTCGGGATGGGATAAGAGGATCGTAATATGACACGAAGAGATGAAATTAGTACTTTCAACGAACACGAACTACCTGAAGCTCAGAGTTATCCGAGCCTAGCGACACAGGGTTCGGAACTCATCTACGGGCTGCACGACAAACCACCTGTAGTCGAGTCGAGTTTTGTAGCGGTACAGCATGTTTTAGCAGCATTTGTCGGGATTGTCACACCGCCGCTAATTATCTGTACTAGCTTGGGCATCGATGCCGCAAATACCAGTTTTCTGATTAGCATGTCGCTATTTGCCTCTGGCATTTGTACCTTTATTCAATGTAAGACTTTTGGGCCGTTAGGATCGGGTTTACTCAGCTTGCAGGGCACTAGTTTTGCATTTCTCGGTGCGATTTTGGGCGTGGGCAACACCGCGATTCAGGCTGGGAGAACGCCCATTCAAGCACTATCATTAATTTTCGGCGTGTGCTTTTTTGGTGCATTTGCCAATGTGATGCTCAGTCGCTTTTTGCATCTATTGAGCAAAGTCGTCACCCCCATTGTGTCGGGAAGTTTGGTGATGCTGATTGGGCTGAGTTTGCTCAAAACGGGGATTACCAGTATGGGAGGCGGTACGGCGGCATTAAAGAACGGTACGTTTGCCAATGCTCAAAACCTCGCTTTGGGTTTTGGCGTATTTGCGATCGTGATTGTCTTGACGCTGGCTAAAAATCAATATATTCGGATGGGCGCGATCGCGATCGGGCTAGTGGTGGGCTATATCATCTCTGCATTCATGGGCATGGTTGACTTTAGTATTTTCACCAAACTGCCACTCGTCAGCGTGCCGATCCCCTTCCGCTACGGGATGAGTTTTGAGTTCGGCGCGCTGATTCCGTTTCTAATTCTCTACCCACTCACCGCCATTGAATCTGTGGGCGATTTGACTGCTACCTCAATGGTGTCCAAAGAACCGATCTCCGGCTCTGTTTACGTCCGCAGAATCAAGGCTGGAGTGCTAGCAGACGGCTTTAACTCATCTTTGGCGGCATTGCTTAATACCTTCCCAATCACCACCTTCAGCCAAAATACAGGCGTGATTCAGATGACGGGTGTGGGCAGTCGCTACGTCGGATTCTTTGTTTCTGGCATTTTAGTATTACTAGGACTATTGCCGATCGTCAGTGGTGCGTTCCAATCCATTCCCCAACCAGTTTTAGGCGGCGCAACTACGGTGATGTTTGGTTCGATTGCCGTGGCTGGAGTCAAGATTATTGCATCTGAAGAGTTAGATCGTCGATCGACAATTATTATTGCAGTTTCTTTAGCACTGGGATTGGGCGTGGTGTTCGTACCAGAGTTATTTAATAATCAGCCTGCGCTCATCAAAAATATGTTTGCTTCGGCAACTTCCACAGGCGGCTTAACTGCTATTTTGCTCAGTTGGTTATTACCTCAACCGTCAACATCTACCGATCCGGCAGTATCGACAGATGGAGAGATTGCCTGACTTACATCTTGCGCCAAAACAGAGTTAATAGTGTTTGAGTGGATAGTGGATAGTGGATAGTGAATAGTGAATAAGTTTTAAAGCTACTTCATCATTTTTTGTATACTCGTGCAAGATGTAAGTTGATAATATTGTCGATCGTCACCATTTGTTTTAGATTAAAAATTGGAGATTTAAAATTTTATGTTTGCACAAATCATTCGTCAATTAAGTGTATCGATCGCCATCTCGATCGCGATCGTCGGTATATGGGCAACAACCCACACTGTTGACGCGCAAGCGGCTATTGTAACTGGCTCTAAACAAAATCCGATTCTATTAGCAGATGTCGGCACCCCGGCAACTGAAGCCAAACCGTCACTGTTAGAGCAAGCCAAAACATTAACCGAAACGACAGATAAAGAGGCTAAAGCGACTGCCAAATCCGAGAAAAAAGCGGCTAAAGCTGAAGCAAAAAAAGCTAAGAAGTTAGCTAAGGCTGAGGCAAAAAAGGCGAAAAAGTTAGCTGAAGCTGAAGCTAAAAAAGCTAAGGAATTAGCGAAGGCTGAAGCTAAAAAATCCAAAGAGCTAGCTAAGACTGAGGCAAAAGCAACTAAAGTGGCTGGTAAGTCCGATTTCAAAAGTGAGTCAGAATCGTAGTAAATTATCTGTCGAGATCGATACCCATGTCAGCTTATCGGGATGAGTCGATCGACGATCTCGACCTCCAAGCCTAATAAATTAGCAATCCGTTGGATGAGGGGTATATAACTATGAAACAATTTCTGCTCTCTATTTTATTTAGTTTAATTGCGACCTTTGCTGTAAATAGTTGGGCGCAAGCTGCCACAGCTACCGCACCAGCAGTTGAGAAAAGTGTAGATGCGATCGAGCAATTGAAAACGACAATATTGCCCCAGATTCAAAACATCCTGACACCAGAACAACAAAAACAGCTCGAAACTACGGTCATTAGCGACAAAGGCAGCATTCGTAAGGCATTTAAATCTTTAATGCTGACACCAGATCAAAAAACTAAACTGGCGGCAGTGTTTAAGTCGTTACCTAAAAAGGAGATTTTTACTTCGATGACTCCCGCTCAAAAGCGACAGTTTTTTATGACTAAGAAGGAGATATTTTTGCCAGCCTCAGAAGAAATGGCCACATCTAAGTTGAAGCCAGATAAATAGCGATCGGTTGGACTATATTGTCATAACGCTTAATGCAGTTATGACAATATAGTCTAATCGATTTTAAGCGACCTAGAAGACAAATGTAGTTCTGATTACACCGACGAAAGCATCGCGATTGTCGCTATTATGATTGGGTGCAGTCAGCCAAATAATTCCTGGCGTGATGGAAATATCTTTAGTGAGCGCGTAACGGTAAAATCCCTCAATGTGCAGTCCCGTATCGCGATCGCTTCTAGCATTGAGTCCGCTCAATAGAGCTGTCGTACCTGTAAGTTTGGGTTGCATTCCGATAATCAATCCGCCCAAGTTGCCTTTTTGACCCAAATCTGGAAAGGCTAGCGTCAAGGCATACGTCCAGATATCGCCATCGCCGCGCACGGCTCCGGTAACTGCGCGCGCGTTGGTATAGCCGACCCAGCCACCCGCTTGCAAGCCTGGAGAGAGCTTGAAATTGGCCTCTAAGCCGTAAGAATTAGAAGAAATGGCTCGACCTGACAAATTGGACAAGACACTCCCCGTGCCGCTATTGAGTCCATTATCGCTATAAGCATTGACATAAGTAAGCGCGACTGTCCCAAATTTGGGCGTAAAGACAACTTGACCGAGTGCGGCATAGTTGCCCCCAAAGAAACCCGCTCCCTGGGCGGGATTATTGGCTTGGCTGGCTAAATAACCGACTTCTAGCTTCAAGTCTGGACTCAATCTGATATTTGCCGCGCCACCCGTATCGAAACCTAAGCGGTAGATGGGATTGTAGCGTCCAAAGCGCGACAGACTCGCCTGTGAATCGCTGGCTAACGGGTTGACGATATTATCCAGGACATCGATAAATCCAATATTAAAGCCAGTAGCCGCCGTCAATTTGACGCTGTTACTGACGGGAAAATCGTATTTGAGTAGACCGAGAAAAGCTGCATTAGTCGTATCGCCACCGGATTGAAAACTCAGCCGAGTTTCATTGCTCGGAGATGTGTTAGTTACCGGACGCGGATCGATAACATTACTAGCCTGAATGCGGGTAGTGAGCAAATCTTTACCTGTGAAGCTGGTATTAAAATTTATCCTCACTCGATCGGATAATGTAGCATTATAGTTATCACTTTGACCGTTGCTACTCGCACCGCCGAAGGCATCGGTGAAGGCAAAAATTATCTGTCCGCTCAGTTTGGTAGTTGTCGAAAATTGCTTTTTTTCGAGCGTATTCACCTGCGCTTCGACACGATCGACTCGTTGACGCAAGGCGGTTAACTCTGTGGCAAATTCGGCTTGCAACCTGCGGATTGTCTCCAAATCTGCCTGAGTAGCGGCATCTGTTGGTGCTGATGCGATTGCGGTTTTGACGCGATCGAGACAATCATTCAATCCGGTGGCAAATTCAGCACGAGTCAGATCGCGATCGGGATATTCAGGATTACAATTATACCTCTGAGCTAAAGACTCCCAATCTTCAAACACTCGATCGGTCTGTTGGATATTCGCAGGTTTTGATGGATTTACCTGAGTGCTATCTATTTGACTTAATTGCACGTCTGTTTTTATCGATTGGGCAACCGTTGGTGTAGCTGTAAATATAAGTGCCGAAATTAATAACCACCAAATTTTCATTGTATTTGTCCTCACCTAAATAAGCAGAGTAAAACTGTAGGAACGTCTCTTTGACGCTCCTACTTATCGATCGCAATCTTCAAACCTAATGCAAGATTTGCGATAAAAACTTGCGAGTGCGCTCGTTTGTTGAACTATTGAAAAACTTATCGGGCGTGGTATCTTCCACCAACATCCCTTCAGCGAGAAAAATGACTCGATCGGCAACTTCCCGCGCGAAACCCACTTCATGAGTCACGCACACCATTGTCATCCCCGATTCTGCCAGTCCGCGCATCACATCTAGAACTTCGCGCACCATTTCTGGATCGAGAGCGGAAGTCGGTTCGTCAAACAGCATCACTTTCGGTTTCATCGCCAATGCTCGCGCGATCGCCACTCGCTGTTGCTGTCCGCCTGAAAGCTGCCCTGGGTATTTGTTTGCCTGATGGTCGATGCCCACCCGCTTCAGTAGGCTCATGCCCAATTCTTCGGCTTCGGCTTTAGATATGCCGCGCAGGTGGATCGGTGCTAAGGTCACGTTACCGAGAATCGTCAGATGTGGAAATAAATTGAATTGTTGAAACACCATCCCCACCTCTCGCCGCACTAATTCGATGTTTTTAGCATCGTGGGCGATGAGGGTACCATCGATCTCGATGCTGCCTTTTTGATAGGGTTCTAGGGCGTTGAAGGTACGGATAAATGTCGATTTGCCAGAGCCAGATGGCCCCATTAAAACTACGACTTCGCCTTTATTGACTGTCAAGCTCACGCCTTTGAGGACGTGAAATCCATTGTCGTAGGTTTTCTCGACATCCTTGGCGACGATTATCGGCTGTAGTTCTTTAGTGCTAACGTTTGTGTGGGTCATTTCCGATTGATAATAAGACATGGGTGTTGTTCTCCTTAAATTGCAAGTTGGGTTCAGATTTTTTACTAGATGGGTTGCGTGGATCTACCCACCCCGCCCGTTGGGCACCCCTCCGAGGAGGGGATTTTTGACAATAGCTTTTGGTTAATGTAATCGGGATGAATGGTGAGCCGAAGGCTCACCAAATGCCTCGCATTGAGAAGATATCGGGGCAAATTAACTAAAACTGAAGTCCAGTAAACCCTCTTAGCCGCAAGGCTAGAGCATAAAATCCCCTCCTCGGAGGGGTGCCCGAAGGGCGGGGTGGGTAGATCTCCGCAACCCCCCACACCTAAGCAGGTGGAGTCAAATCGGGGAGCGGCTCATTAAACCACTTCAACGAGAGTTCGTTTAACTTGCCCGATTGCTTCATCGCCGTGATGACAGCATCGACTTTGGCGACTAACTGAGCATCACCCTTGCGGATGCCCACATAGCAAGGCGAATTTTTCATGATGTATTTCTTCTCGATTTTTTGGGCGGGATTGTCTTTGGTAATCTTGGCAGCAACGACGTTACCAGTCGCAATTAAGGGCACTTGCCCAGAAACGAGTGCAGCCGCCGTGAGACTGTTATTTGCAAATCTTTTGACAGTAATTGTTTCGGACGAAAGTTTCGAGAGTTCTAAGTCTTCTAGCGATCCTTGAGCGACACCGATTGTTTTCCCTTTGAGATCGTCGGCAGATTTTACAGCGGATTCTGGTAAACCATATACACCCGAAAAGAAGGGCGCGTAAGGTTGGGAAAAATCAATAATCTTGGCACGATCTTTGTTTTTGCCTAAACTAGAAATTACTAAGTCAGCTCGATCGGTTTGTAAGAATGGCACCCGATAGTTACCGATGACGGGAATTAGTTCTAGCTTGACTTTCAGCCCTTTAGCAATCTCATTTGCCACGTCGATATCGTAGCCGCGTAGAGTCATTTTCGGACTCATCGAACCAAAGGGTGGAAAATCATCGGGAACCGCTACCCGCACCGTTCCTGCCGACACGATCTTAGCCAGAGTTTGTCCGGGGACTCCCTTCGGTGGCACGACTTCAGCCGTGTTGATAACTGCCATTTTGGTTGCCGAAGTGGACGAGCCGGAACAGGAAGCAATGCTGACCGAAATTAGCAGACTAGCAAGAAATAATCCGATCGCGCGATGCCAGCGATTGGGTAAAAATTCTTTGAATACTTTCAGCATGGTAAACCTCCTATGCTTTATAAGTCAGTTTCTGCTCCAATCGCTGGCTCCAAGCCGAGAGTGGATAGCACAGGGCAAAGTAGAGTAACCCTGCTAAGGAAAACACCAGCAGCGATTTTAAGGTGACGTTATTAATCTGAGTAGCGACGCGAGAAATCTCAGCAAAACCGATGACTGATGCTAGGGATGTGCCTTTGATAACTTGCACCAGAAACCCGACAGTAGGCGCGATCGACAGTTTCACCGCTTGCGGTAGAATTACCAGCCGGAGCTGCTTAAAATAGCCAAATCCCAATGCCGCCGAAGCTTCCCACTGTCCTCTGGGAATTGCTTCGATCGAGCCACGCCAAATATCTGCTAGGAACGAACTGGTAAATGTGGTTAATGCCACCGTCGCTGCTACCAGTGGCGATAAATTAATGCCAAACACCACCGAAATGCCAAAGAAAGCAAGAAACAACTGCAATAATAACGGCGTTCCTTCAAAGAACTCGATGTAAATTAAGCTCAACCATTTGACCCATCTAATCGAAGAAATTCTCATCAGCATAATCCCAAAGCCAACAATGCCACCAACAACAAACGCGATCGCCGATAAAATAATCGTCCACTTTGCCGCCACCACTAAATTAATTAAAATCTGGGATATAGTAAACTCTTCCATCTTCGTTCTCCTAAAATATTAACGGCGATACTTCGCAAACTCAAAAAATCGTCGCTCGATGATAAATGCCATCGCTTTAATCAGCCATACAATCGCCAGATAAATCAGCGAAATCGCAAAATAAATCTCAAAACTGCGAAAACTCCGTGCATTGAGAAAATCACCCACAAAGGTTAAATCTTCGGTAGCAATCTGCGAAACCACACTAGTAAATAAAACGGCTAAAATTACCTGCCCCACCAGTGCCGGATAAATGTTTGCCAACGCTGGTAGCAAAATAATATGTCTAAAAATTGCCAATGGTTTAAAGCCCAGAGCCATTCCTGCTTCTACCTGTCCTTTAGGAATACTCTCAACACCCGCACGGACGATCTCTGTAGAATAAGCCCCAAAGTTTACCGCCAGCGATAAAATAGCTGCTTGTTCGGCTGTTAATTTAATCCCTAAATTGGGGATGCCAAAGAAGATGAAAAATAGCTGAATCAAATAAGGCGTATTTCTAATCACCTCGACATAAGTCAGCGCGATCGTATCTAGCAGTTTATTTTTTGATGTTCTAAAAATTGCCCCAATGATGCCAATGACTAGCCCCAATGCGATCGCCAATAGTGATATTTTGAGGGTTAACCAAGCACCTGCAAATAATAGTCCGAGATTATCCCAGACGATCGAGAACTGAAAGGAGTAGCCCATAGTTCCTCACTGATTAGAACAATCAGAAATCTAGCTTAAATTAACCCGATCGAAGATCGGGTTAATTATTGTATACAGAATACACTAAGTGATTCGGGAAACTGATTTTGTATTTGGGATCACATTGTTAGCTACGTTCATCACCCGCTACAAAGTCCGCCGACGCGGGCTAATCAGCTAGTCCGCGTAGGCGGACTTTGCATCACAAGCGGGGGTTTCCAACCCCACGGCTTACTGGAGAATTTCTAAAAAGGCATACACCGCAGGCGGGTGAAGTGCTTCAGCCAAAATGGCTAGCCCGATCGTTCTAAAAAACGGCACTGGTAAATGATAAACCCGCACATTCGCCGGAATCGGTTCGGCGGCTAATCGCGGTAAAATTGTCGCCCCCAACCCTTGCGCCACCAACCGCACGATCGTCGCATCCGTCTCTACCTCATAAGCGATCGGCAACACATAGCCCAAATCGCGGAGATGACGATGAATCGGCTGCATCATAATGGTAGCGATCGGGGGCATAATTAGCGGCTGAGATACCAATTCTGCCCACGTAATTTGTGGCTCCATGTCCGCCTTAAAACTTGGCGGACACAAAGCGACAAACTCATCTCGGAGCGTCTCCCAAGTTTGGAATTTGGCACTCGCAGGTAAAAAAGTCACCCCAATATCTGCGTCTCCTTGTTGCAAGGCGCGTTCGACTGCTAGATAATCCTCATGCTCGGTGACATTCACCGCAATTGCTGGGAAACGTCGATAAAAATCGCCAATCGCCGACGGCAAAATATAGGTGGCAATACTGCGAAACGATGCAACTCTGACTTGTCCGCCTTTGAGCACCCTGACTGCTATTGCGGCTCGATCGATCGCTTCAGCATGTCGATCGATTTCGCGGGCGTGGATGACAATTTCCGCGCCTACAGCAGTCAATTTTGCGCCATGCCGCCCTCGCAAAAATAACACCACCCCTAGATGCTCTTCCAAAGCCGCGATCGCATGACTGACAGCCGACTGGGACATATTCAACTCTAGAGCCGCTTCGCTAAAATTGCCGCGATCGGCGATCGCTACCAAGATCCGAAGCTGAGACAATTTTATCTGGTTCTGAGAATTTGCTTTGGTCACAGTATCGAATCTGCTTATGTAAGCGATGCAAGCTAGTTTTTGTATCTTACAATACAGTTATTTATATTAAAGAGGTAAACAGAATTCAACTCTAACGAACGATGAAATTACCAATGACTGCGATTCATTCCACTCGATCGACTGCTAAGACAACACCACCGTCCAGAAATTTACGAGCGTTCTATTTAGAAGTATCCGAGCTGTGGCAAACCCTCGTTGCACATGCCGCCGGAACTGGCGAACCGCGCGTGTGGAAAACTCAGACTGAAAATGGTTGTCAATGGAACGCCTACGATCCCAGCACCCACCAAACTCTGCGCCAAGTTTCTAGCCAAGAATTACGTGTTTGGTTAGAAAACAGACACTATAACATTCGCTAATCGCGCTGTCAGACAGCATTTTGAGCTTGTTGAATCTGCTTTAGCTCGGAGACAACACGCGATCGACTGGCGATTAAATGCTCCTGAACTGCTGTCACAGCTCGATCGGCATCGCGCTCCAAAATCGCATCGTAAATCTGGCGATGCTCCCAGCGAACTTCTAGCACTGCTGGATTGCTGAGCATCGTTTGAATGCGGAGCAAAATCATTTTATCGAATAATCGATCGAGTAATGACACCAGCCATTCATTCTGAGATCCTTCGGCAATCTCTCGATGAAATTGATAGTCCAAGTCTAATAATTGAAAGCTGGTTAGTTTAGTTGGTTTGGCATTAAGTATTTTCTCGGCTTTATGAATCAATTGCTCGATTTGTTGCAATTGTCGATCGCTAGCATTCAGACATGCTGCTCTGACGGAAACATTTTCTAATGCTAACCTGCACTCATACAGCTTGCTGGCATCTTCGCTGGTAAATGTAGCGACTTTCAACATGCCGCGCTCTTCAACGACTAAATCTGCTTGCTGGAGTTGATGCAAGGCTTCGCGAATTGGGGTGCGGCTGACTTGGAGCTTTTGGGCGAGTTGTGTTTCTACGAGCCTTTGCCCCGGCATCAGTTCGCCAGACAATATAGCACTACGCAGGGCTTGATAAGCCTGCTCTTGCAGAGACTGAGGTCGTTGGAGCGAACGTGAAGATAACGACAAAGCAAGTGTTCCTCGATGTAAAACTAGACCCAAACTAGCGGATTTGCGCTCGTCGGGTTCCCCGACGGTTTAGCAAACCAAGTGACTGAAAACGCCCTGCATAGCAATGAATGTACCGATTGCTACAAATACTCGCCTAAATTCATTGTATACAGAATACATGCTTTGCGGTGGCGATCGATAAACTCGATCGAGCCTAGTCTTCCAATCGTTTCACAATTTGAGGAGTCGGATCGTGGTCAAGCTAAATTTAGTCACAAGTTTGATTGTAACAGCTTCGATGCTGGCAGGAATGGGCGCGATCGCTGCTGAGGGCAGGGCGACAGATGTATTGCCCTCTCACGAGCCAATCCCAAAAATACTACCATCGATTGCCGATTCGCAAATTGGTGCGCCCATCCGTTCGACAGAGGGGATATCTGGATCTCCAGCTACCGATCTGCCAATTCCCGAATGGGCATTGTCAGCATTACAACAACTCGACGATCGCTATAATTGTATCGAAGAAAGTACCGATCTCGCTCGCGGGGTAACGCGGGCAAAATTTGCCGAGCGATTGAATATTTGCCTGAGTCTGGCGAATGAATCGATCCCAGTGCCAACACCAGCTACAAAAGCAGAGCTAGAAACAATCCAAAAACTTCAGGCTGAATTTGCCACAGAATTAACTGCTTTGCGTGGACGAGTAGAGGCAATTGAAGCTAAAACAGAAATATTAAAGCAGCAGCAATTCTCCGCCACAACCAAGCTTAGTGCCCAAGTTTGGGTCAACTTTACAGGTGCATTTACTAGCAATAGTATTACTGCCGAAAGATCGCTAGCTCAAGGCGGCACCAATGCCTTTATCCCGCCTGCACGAGTCAATGGAGTACCGACTCGCGTCCAGCTTAGGGATACAAATCCGACAGTTAGTAACTATCTATTTCTGACCCTAAATTCATCATTTACAGGTAAAGATATGCTGGTGACGCAACTCGTCGCTGGTAATGCAAACTCGCCAGCAAACCAATTAGTTTCATCGGGGTTTTTTAATACTTGGGGTGTGCCAATTACCGACCAAACAGGCACACCTCAAGCTGGCTCGAATGCAGTTTATTTGCGCGAGTTATCTTATTCTTTTCCGATTAACGATCGCGTCAGAGTTTCAGTCGGCCCCCGGTTGAATACCTACCGTTATTTCGACCAAAACCGCTTTACTAATTTCCTCACTGGTGCGGGTAGTTTCAATTCTAGTGGAAGTACATTATTTGCGGCGATCGATCGCGGTTCTGGCGCGGTTGTCTCTTGGAATATCAGCTCTCAGTTTCGGTTTAATGCTGGCTATTTGGCAGAGAACACCGAATTTTTGAGTGCGGCAAATGGATTTAACACATCTAGCAATCCCGCCGCAGGTTTATTTGGCAGTACCAATCAAGTCATCGGCGAACTGGCATATTCACCCAGTAAAGACCTAAATCTAAAATTATTGTACTCGCGATCGCTCATCCGTCCCTACAATGGATTTATCGGTGGAGCAGTGGGCGAACCATTGCCCTACGGCTATGCCGACGATGGC
The DNA here is from genome assembly GCF_031382685.1 of Chamaesiphon sp. OTE_8_metabat_110. NCBI lineage: Bacteria > Bacillati > Cyanobacteriota > Cyanophyceae > Gomontiellales > Chamaesiphonaceae > Chamaesiphon > Chamaesiphon sp. OTE_8_metabat_110. The sequence continues at coordinate 12,751 of NZ_JANMZA010000201.1, forward strand.
TTTGGAGGCCGATTAAACGACGCGCCCGCCGATACCTTCGTTGCCAATTTTGACTGGCTCTTGACGCCGCAGGTGGGTGTATTCGGGAGATATTCTTACGGCAATACAGGGATTATTCCTGTCAATTCAGCCCGTGCGGGTGGCAATACAACCGTACAGTCGATTCAATTGGGGTTAGGATTTCCCGATTTGGGCAAGAAGGGGGCATTGGGCACGATCTCCTACTTGATACCTCACAGTTATCTGGGTGGGCGCGAATTCCTGCTCTCTGGTGGTGGCGATGGTGGTAAGCAACAAGAATTAGAAGTTGCTTACTATTATCCAGCTAGTGAAAATATCGCGATCGTCCCGGCATTTTACGCGATCTTTAACCCCAACAATTTTCAGACTAATTCCCCTGTCTACATCGGCAATGTGCGAATGCAGTTCAGCTTCTAGATTAGCCGATCGCAAAGTCCACGCTCAAACGAAAGTCAGGCTTTAGGCTTTAGACTTTAGGGAAAACTATAGATGAAAACAATGCTAGGAAAGATTTTGTTTTTACTTTTGCAAGAGGAGGTCTAATGACTTCAAGATAAAATTTGCTGACTTTTGGCATCGGGCTTGAGTGCGAAAGTCGCGATCGAAATACCGATAATCGCGAGAATTGCTGTCGGAATGAAAGCATTAGTATAGCTACCGAAAATATCTTTAGCACTACCCGCAACTAGGGTACCCAGCAAAGCTCCTGCCCCGTAAGCGGTAAAAACGATGCCGTAGTTTTTGGTATAGTTGACAGGATTAAACATCGATAGCGTTGCTGTTGGTGCGATCGCCAGCCATCCGCCCAAAGACAGCCACAGTAAACTAAAGGCGAAAAAGTAATTGACAACTTGACCTTTGCCAGTATTTAGCATCACGATCGAGGCAATTAAAATCATCACATAAGAGATAATTGCAGTCATCTTGGGCTTGAGCCGATCGGTCAACCAACCGAATAAAGGGCGACCGACACCGTTAAAGATCGCAAAAATCGATACCGCAGCAGTAGCCATGCTGGGGTCGAGTCCGACGACTTCCTTGCCTACATTGCTAGCAATCCCCACCGCCATCAAGCCAGCCAGAGTCCCGATCGCATAGCAGATCCACAGTGCAAAAAAGCTCGGCGAACTCAACAACCGATCGGGTTCGGCATCCGTGGGGCTAGCCGCAAACTGGGGGCTGGGCTGCCAATCTGTGGGCGGAAATCGAAGCTGAGTAGCAATCGCTAATAGGATCGCCGTAAAAGCCACACCAAAAATTCTAAACGTGTTGTTGATGCCATAAGTATCGATCAGCAACCCAGCTAGTGGTGCGGTAATCAACGGAGATAGACCGAATCCAACTACAGTTAGACCGACAGCTAATCCTTTGCGATCGGGAAACCATTTAGCCGTAACCGCAATCGGTACGCCATAGACAATCCCAATCCCAGCTCCAGCAATCAGACCGTAAGTAATCACCAATAGGGGAATGCTATTGGCAAAGCTGGATAGAAAATACCCCAAGCCTACAATCGTCCCCCCGACAGCAGTTACTTTCGCCGCACCATAGCGTTCGATATATCTACTCGCGATCGGCATCAAAATGGCAAATACTACTAGTAGTGTGGCAAAGGGTAGCAAGGTATCTGTTGCGCTAATTGTGATTCCTTGCTTGGTTAAAGCTGTTGTCAGTGGCTTGCGAAAAATGCTCCAGGAATAGACTGTACCCAAGCAGAGCATCGCGGTAATACCGAGCGGTAAAAATAGCCATCGACCTTGCCGAGCGGGTAAGCCAAATAGTTGCAGATCGTTCATGATATGTTTTACTTTAATGGTGTGGATGGATTTATCGTGACAGTTGTGCAACATGGACAAAAGATCGATTGAAGGCGATCGCCGTTGGCACGATCGTCAATGTCCACCTGACTGAACTATATATTACTCCGATCCGCTCGCTCGTTGGCGTAGCCTACCGTAGGTAATTGGCACTAGATAATTATCCGCAACCCGCCAAAGTTAGTATGGCGATCGTTATTATGGTTTACACTCGCCCAAAAGTGCTCCAGCGAAAACTCATCCTAAAGCAAATCGATATTCACCTTCAACGCTGGATTATTCTCCCATCTGTCCCCCACGTGGGCATAAATCGCCGTAGTCCGGGGATCTGCATGTCCCAACAAATCCTGCACCTGCCGCAACGTTGCCCCATTCCGCAGGGCTAATGTCCCCGCAGTATGCCGCAAACTATGCGCCGACAGCGTCCGCCCTTCCATATATTTGAGATTCGTCGCCTGAAGATATTTATCCACCACCTGACGAATCCCTCGCCGCGATAACCGCTCGCCGCGCCCGAAATTACTCAGATTGACCAATAGCGGACTATCCACCATCGCATCAAATCCAGCCCCCCGCAGCGCGGTGAGATACCTTTCCATTATCTGCGCCAACTGCGGCGTTAACGGTACTACCCTCAGATGCCGCTTACTACTAACTTTCACGCCTACCCGCTCGCCCTGACGCACCACATCCCCGATATTCAGACGGTGCATCTCGACAGTGCGCGTCCCTTCGAGCGTCATCACGCCCAGCAATAATTTATCCCGCAATGTTTTCAAGGAACTGCAACTCTCGATCGATTGCAGTAGTACGGTAGCTTCGTCCTGCTCCAGATAAGTAATCCGCGCCGCCGGATCGATCGATTCTGTGGGTGGTTTCACCCCCCAAGCGGGATTACCACCCATCAGTCCATATTCTACCGCCGCATCGTACAACCGACTCACTGCCGTCAATTTCACGGCGATCGTTTTCGGCTTATACCCCCGCTGTTCTGCCAACCACCACCGATAGATTTTAATCGTCTCCCGTGTCGCCTCACGCGGATCGATCTGACTCTCCTGACACCACTCTAAATACTGCTTTACCTGCGTCCAGTATGTCACGATCGTATCGCCACTCGCACCACCGCTCGCAACATCAAATTGCAAAAAGTTGGTAAAGACGCCAATCAATGCGTCGCAGTCGATTTCGACAATTGGTTGAGCCTGCTGCTCGTTTGTGGTTGTGGGCATCTGGCTCTCGCTCCGCACCTATAAGTAATTATTCTTTAATCGTACAAATAATTGCTCTTGCTGAGTTGGCATTAGTATCAAAACATCTATTTTTTTCAATATTCAGCAATTTCTATTAGGTCTCTAATTTTTACCGACTTGCCACGCGACCTTTGGTTCTACTGGCTCCTCCCAATCCACCACCGTCGCGACAAATAGCCATATGGTACCTACTCTCACTTTCATACCTCCACGGCGATCTCTGTGTTCGTGTAGAGTGGATTCCATTCTCTACCAAAGTCCGCTCATTTGCTCAAATAATTTAAAATATTTATAATTTCCAAATATGTATGTGTATTTTTATAATCATTGCTTCGCTGGCGTTGCCAAAGCCGAAGCCGAGGAAGTATTTAAGGTGTTGGCGATGATGGCTTCGTTTCCTGGGGCTACCCCTCCAGAGCCGCTAGTCGGCTGCGACGTTCTCTGGAGTTCCGAGTTGCGCGTTGGTGACTCCCTGGCAACCCAAAAATTCAGTGTCCAGGTTAAATATGGGCAATTACTATTTAAGTACTTCAACCCTGGCGATGGGGTGCCGATTCGGGGGATTCAATTGCCCGACAGCTCCCACATCAATTTCGACAATTGGGATCTTCATGCCGATCGAGTCGAAAAACGGGCGATTTCACAGCTCAAGTTCTGAAAAACTCGGTATTCCCCTTTCCTCTGGTTCCCATTGACTGAAGCCCAATGGTGCCCTAGCAGATTCATAGATCGCTTTAATGAACTCGAACCGATCGACTGGGTTGTCTCCCATTTGCTGGATTAGCGTTTGTCGCAGTGGGTGATGGCTATCGATTAGATATTCATTGCGAGTGTAGAGGCGATCGCGCAGCTTCGGAGATGGCAATTGGGCAAATTTTCCCCCAGCACCTCGATTGCATTTCTGGCAAGCGAGGACGAGATTCCAGACGTTATCTGTGAAGTGATTGAGATTGAGAATTCTTAGCTTATGGGGAAAGAAATGATCCACATCCGTCAGATCTTCGGCTTCTGGAGCGACCGATATTTTATCAAAACAGTAGAAGCATTTGCCCTTCTGATACCCGTTGAGTGCGCCTCGACTGGAGGTGATTTCTATACGTCGGACTTTATCGATCGGTACAAATAGGATCTGCTTGTCATCATCTACTTTAATTCGCAGTAAATTTTGCGAGATTCCCACGCCCCAAGCGGTTTCCACTAACCGCCACCTAGCTTCTACCTCCAGATCTAGATTGGTAAATTCCCCGCTTTCAAATAATTTAAACAGTTCATCTGTAAGCGCGATCCCTCTTCTTTGGCTCTTACGCTCGTCTGTGAAAAATCTCTGGGGCAACTCCGATTGATTGACGTTATGGAAAGCTTTGATTACCTCCTTAAACCCCTCATTTACCGTCATTCCCAGCAATTCATCCTCCCCAACCGTTCCAGCATTAAATCCCCTACAAGTATCGAGAAATTTACAGGTTGGTGAATTGGTTTGTTTATCTTGAAGTTTGAGATGTTCGCACAGGTGCCGAGCAAACGGTTGGGCTAAATCGTCTAAGGTGACGAAAGCTTTCCCCGTTGGGGCGATTTCTAATAGAGACTTGGCTAGGGCAAATTTGTAGGACGCACTATTTTTACCGAACAGGATTACCGATCGCCAATACTCGGATAACGTCGGCTCCTGGCTAATAAAGTTGAGTTTACCCATTGTTTTTACTTCGTAAACGAAGTATAATTAGATTAAGGAGTTGACTAAATAAGTCCATGAAAGCACAAGTATACGTCAATCGTCATGTGATGGCGGCAAATAAGAAAGCAACCAAGAATCGCGGTGTGCCGATCGATGAAGCTGCAATTAGTGTTAATACCTATCTAGGGGTAGTGTATGGGAAGGAGATCGAATTTACCCAAGGCTGTAAGCTAGTCCAAGATGCTGCACAAGCTAGATGTTCTGGGGCGACAATTTGGGCAGAAGCTGAATTTGAATCTCTAGTCATCGATGGCATTAAAGCCGATCGCTCGATGTTTGATAAAACAAATCAATTATTTTAAAAAGAGTAAATACTTAAATGGTTGTAACTTTAGAGGTTGTCAACAACGACGGCACGACTGAAACGATTGTTAGAAACATCAAGGAAGGCTCTAAGGCTTATTTATCAGTCAACGGTGAAGTTATCACAGCACAGGTAATTACAGAAGCTGCTTATCCTACTATCGCTAAGGAACGGGTTTAATATGATGAAGGTTTGTCTGTTCACTGAAATTAAAGCATGAGGTAAATAATATGGCAGTCTTCATTAATTACGAAAATAAAAGTCAGAATCCAGCACAATTTGTAACTGAACTTGCTGAAAAGATATATAAAACTCAAGGTTATACTCTGAGTTTTAATACATGGCAAGAGACAGCTACTTACTTCCTAAATAGTCAGCATGGCAGGGAAAAAGGGGCTTTGTTTTTGGCTGAGGATATTTATTATTCACTTGCAGGGGATTCTGTAGATTGGAGCGATCTAGATGATGAGTAATGATTTGTCCCTAATTAGTCGAGATCGGCTACCAGAGAAGGACTTAAATAATTTATATGAGTCTCGTCTTAGAGATAAATTAAGTGCGGTAGATAATGTGAGCGCACTTCATATACTGCATTTAGTTAAATCTGGCAGACTAATTTACAATTTAGCACCTTACAAGCCGTCTATTACTTGGAATGTAATTCAAAAATCAAGATTAATTGAATCATTTTTGCTTGGTATTCAGAGTCCTCCTCTAGTTCTTTATCAGTTAGATGACGAAATAGATGAAGTTGTTGATGGTGAACAACGAGTTAAATCGATTGTTAATTTCTTGACTAATAATTTCAAATTAGAAGGTTTGAAACTATGGCACGAACTGAATGGGATGACCTATGAGGATTTACCAAGTCGAATCAAAGAACATATAACTACTAACCGTTTGCAGACAACAACAGTATTAATAAATTCAATTTGTAACTTCGATCCTGAAGTCATCAAGCAAACTACTTACGAGCGGCTTAATCATTGGCGAATAACCTAAGTTGCAGAATCGGGGTCAAGGACGGGAAGCCCGCCTGACCCCGATTCTGCAACGGAGTTGGTAAAGATTGGACATAAAGTAATTGAAAATTAGGAAATCTAGATAAATTTATGCCGACAGAAATTAAACAGTCAAAGATAGCCGATCGACTATGTAATCGAGTATTAGATAGATTAGTTGAGTAAGATAAATTATCAAATTAAAACTTAAAATAAACAATAAAAAACCATTTTAAGAGTAACTAATATCGCAATCAACAACTATGACTCAATTCTATGGATATCGATGCTATGACAATAAAGGTATAGCTTTAGGGTGGTTTTACACTACTTATTCTGGTAGATCTTGTGAATATACAAATAACCCACCAGATTTACATTGGGCTAAACACTGGAAAACTATTAAAGGAGCAGAGAGACTTTTTGATAGTAATAATGAGCGGTGGCGTTTTTCTAGTAAGGGTGGCTGTTTAAAGATCGAACTAATGCCTGAGTTTGAAATACCCCTAACTCGTAATGCTCTAAAGCGGAAAAAATGGGATGCCGAAAATTCCGATGTTATTAGACAGTCCAAAGCTGAATACGATCGAAAGAATCCAGTAATGTCCTTTAGACCCACATCTGAACTACATCAGTGGCTAGATGAGGAACGATGGGCAGATGATGGGAAGCCTGAAACTGATGCCGCTCTAATTAGGCGTAAGTTAGAGAAGCTGATGAAAATGGAAAATCAAGGGTATTAATTAATATGAAAGCCAGTGAGATTACAAGACTAACGGATCGAGGGACTTATCAAGTAGATTATAAATTGAATTATTTACAGAAGGCAATTCAGGAGTGGCAAGAAGAAGGCTTAGATTTATGCCCAGATTTCCAACGCGGTCATGTGTGGACTGTGGAACAGCAAATTGCATTCGTAGAATACATTCTCCGTGGGGGGAAAACATCAGAACTCTTGTTTAATACCAAAGGGAACTATGCTAATACCAGTGAAGACTTTGTATGTGTGGATGGTTTGCAGAGGCTAACGGCTCTACTCTTGTTCTTGGAGGATAAATTACCTGTCTTTGGCGGATATACTCGATCGCAGATCGAGGGTATTGATATCTTGTTAAGAGATCTACATTTGAGCTTTCGGATTAATGAGTTGTTAACTCGTAAGGCTGTACTTCAGTGGTACCTTGAACTCAATGCTGGTGGTACGCCCCATACAGATAGTGAGATCGATCGCGTTCGAGATTTATTGAGAAAAGAGGATTAAAATGTCTATCGCGTTAGAATCATTTGTACAAGACCTAGAACAATTTGCTGATACCTTCGATCGGATCTATAATCGCGATGAACTTAAATATTGCAGTAGTCAAAGGTTAATCTTAGATACTGGAATCATCTTCAGACATAAAGTTGATTCACCACTTTCAGGTAAAAGTGGTGAATGCTACAAAAATTGTTTTCAGATTCTATCTCGTGCTTTCAATTCTAATCTTTACTACTGTGAAGGATTCGCTACCTATGAGGGAATGGGATTAATTATCGCTCATGCTTGGCTGGTAAACGATCGAGGTGAAGTTATAGATCCCACTTGGCGCGATCCTCAATCTTTCACCAACCCTATTTACTTTGGTGTTGTGTTTAATTGGGAGTTTGTGACGGCGGTAGCCGCCGAAACGGAAATGTATAGAATTTTAGACAACGATCGCGCGATTGAGTATGAGTTCAAACGGCTGGGACTGCCCTCAAACGCTCTACACCCTAAATTTCACAAATTTAGTAACGACATAAAATGACTACTAAACAATTCCCTTTTCGATGGAGATCTGCCGCTTTTAGACCATTAGGTGGTTACTGGGTCACAAGACATGATGAGCGATTCCCCGATGAATCGCAAGGGGCAATCGAGCAGATGTATCAAAAATGGTTGCTTCTCCAGATACCTCAGAACACTTCTATTTCATCACACACAGCAATCTAGTAGTGACACATCATGAAGAACAAATGAACGGTGAACCCGATCTAAATGAGCTTCGAGCGAGGTATTTAGAATTAATTAACGACATTTTACCGTCTATTTCTATCGCGCGCGGTTTCCCTGTCCACTTAAATCATTGCTTCGGTCGAATCGTCCTAGATAACCTTTTTCAAGGTTGTTGGTATAATTACTTAACTGTCGGTCGCGTTGCTGCTTATAAGCAACTAGATTTAGCTCAGTTACAGCAAGCAGTAAATATAGCTCAAAGTTTAGTCGATTTACCAACCGCGCACATCGTATCGTTAAATAATCAAAGTTTGCAGTGGCGGCGTGAGTATCGATCGAGTTAGAAATTTATTAATTGCTACTCAATAAGATTTTAATTTTTACAACCATGAATTCTGTCAAACTTTCGGAAGTTACCATTTCTAATAGCGACTGGCTTATCGAAACGCTCGTTAGGTATTTTGACAACGATATTGTCAGCTTCAGTCCTCAAATTGACCAATTAGCGCGTGAGTGGGACGATATCTCTAAATCGCGTTTTATCGAATCGCTAATTTTGGGTTTCCCCATACAGCAACTCGTTCTAGCAAGTAGTTCGACAGAGCGCAATAAATTTATTGTTATCGACGGCAGACAGAGACTGCTCGCCCTGTCCCAGTTTTATAACAGCGATCTTAGCCTGACGGGATTGGAGTTCTGGAGAGAACTAGAAGGAAATACCTACGATTCCCTTAAATCCAATCTTTATTTAAGTGATGCGATCTTCAATCTTGATGCTTCCGTGCTGCGAGTGTCGCTCATTCGCAATTGGCAAGATGAAAGTCTGCTATCTGATATTCGTTCGCGCTTGAAAAGATAGTTATGACGAGTGAATTAGAAAGGTTGCGCTCCAATCTTCAAGAGTATGCTGCTGCAATGGAGCGGATTTATGCTAACTTTCCTGGAAAATATAGCAGCACTCAGAAGTTGATTGCCGAGCTGGGGATCGGATTCGATCGCAAAATCGAATCATCATTTATCGGCGAGCCGCGAGAATGCCACAAGAATGCTTTTGACGTGTTAATGGAATATCCCAAGCCAGAACTGTATTACTGCGAGGGGTTTGCTACCTACGCCGAGGCAACAATGCCCGTCTACCATGCTTGGCTGGTAAGCGAGCAGGGTACAATCATCGATCCGACTTGGCGCAAGCCAGCATCCTTCATCGAGCCAGCCTATATCGGGGTAGTATTCGATCGCGAGTTCGTGCGGACTGTGGCAGTGGAAACAGGGATCTATGGCCTTCTGGAAAACGATCGATTTCGGGATTTCCAGATTAAACGGCTGGGTTTGGCACCAGAGGACTTATGCCCCCATTTCCACCCCAGCTAAATTAAGGTTGCTCACTAGGTTTAATTTCGCGGATGATGACATTGAACCCTTCCCACTCTTGGGTCGTAAAACCATCAACCGTCTCGTTAGGATGGCGTTTAGCCATCTCTTCCCATGCTTCTTCCTCAGAACTCGCCCATACATAGTAGCCCTGACGTTCGCGGATGTCGTCGCGTCCGGTACAATCATGCGTGTAGAGGGCATTTCTGGTGCAGCGGTATTCTCTGCGTTCTTTCATATAGAGTATAGCGATCGTGAGTCATCGATACATTTTAAAAGATAACCAGCCGCAGCTCTGTGAAGATTTAGAAGAGTGGGCGGTGTGGTATGGCAGCACTAGTCATCAGATTGCTAGCGATCGGATTGGCGATATTTCCGTTTCCACTGCCTTTGTTGGGATCGCAAAGGGTGAAGTCGATGGATTGCCGATTCTGTTCGAGACGTTGGTATCCCCTTCTGGTGAGGTACGACGTTATGCCACCTATGAACAGGCTTTAGAAGGGCACGCTCAAATCAAGGCATCAGTTTCACCTATTTAGAGAGATCGACATCCCATGCGTAAATCCTTCCCCCTTGCATTACTCGCAACGCTCACCCTCTGCACCCCTGCCCTAGCTTGGAACAAAGCCGGACACATGGTTTCTGGGGCGATCGCCTATACCGAATTGCAAGCAAAATCCCCCCAGTCCGTACCTAGAGTTATCGCCTTGCTCAAAAAACATCCCGACTACGTTAGTAAGTGGCAAACCCAACTTAATACTGTTCCCCAAGGCGATCGCGATCTCTATCTATTCATGCTGGCGACACGGTGGGCTGACGATGCTCGTAAAACCACCGAAGATCGCCCCACTTGGCATTATGTGAACTTCCCCTTCAAGCTCGGTTCTACCGCTACTACCATCCCCGCTAGTCCCACTGGTGAAGAAAACATTCTCACGGCTCTACAGCAGAACCGCACTCTATTAGCTGCTCCTGGCACTACACCCACAAAAGCGATCGCGCTGACGTGGATCTTTCACCTTGTGGGCGATATCCACCAACCCCTCCACACCACCAAAGCCGTCTCAACTCAATTCCCCCTCCCCGAAGGCGACCGTGGCGGTACGCGCTTCTACATCCGCGCCAAGGAGGGCAGCAGCACGATTAGCTTACATAAGTACTGGGACGATCTGATTTTGGGTTCCGATCGCTTCCAGTCGGTTCGCAATCAGGCAATCGCACTGCGGCAGAATGCCGATTATCAGCGCGGGAATTTACCCGAACTTGCCGAGACATCTTTTGAGAAGTGGGCGAAGGTTGAGAGCTACAAACTCGCTCCCCAGGTCTATGAAAATCTCCAGAGTGGGACTAAAACCAATGGGAAAGCATTACCAAATGGATATGCAGATACAGCTAAGACGATCGCCCAGCGGCGGATTGTCCTAGCTGGCTATCGGTTGGCAGATTATTTGAAAGCAGCTTTTTAGTTAATAGTTAATGAATTTACAGCAGTCCATCGCGCTCGATCTCGGTCAAGAATTTCTCGATTAACACCCGCGCCAGGGTACTCATATTAGTACTGAGCTTCTTGGACACGATCGCGAACTCCTGATGTTGAGATTGGGGCAAATCGACGGTAAAGCGAGTTGTCGCCTCTTTCTGCGTTCTCTTAAACGCCTTAATTACATCGACGCTCAGACTCGATTCTTCAGCTCTAGTCGCTGTCGATCCTCTTTTTGGCTTGGTTTTCTCTGGCTTAGAATCGTGACTTTTAACCTTTGCTTGCTGCGGTGGGCGCGGATTGTCACTCTGTTTAGTCCGCTCTGCTTCGGTACTAACGTCAGTATTTATTTCAGTACTCATGTCAGTAAGTAAATCATCACTTGCTTCAGTATCTGCATCAGCAAGCAGATTGTCATCTTCTACGTCAGCATCTAGATCGGTAAGCAGATTATCATTTGCTTCAGTACTGACATCAGCAAGTAGATTGTCATTTGCTTCAGTACTTATATCAGTAAGTTTTTCAGTATTTATATCAGCATTTACTTCAGTACTTATATCAGCACCTACTTCAGTATTCGACGGTCGAGCGATCGTACTGGGATCTTTCACGAACTGTTGCATGACATCTATAGTCAAAGATTTGCGCTTGTTCATAACTGGAAAATGGGGGTAAGTTTTAAAATCGAACGGTTTCTAGCCTAAAAGCTGAACCATGCTGTTAAAGAGTCTGCCGTACTCTTTTTGGGCATCTTGAGCGGCATCACCCGCTAAATCGAAGACTGTGGCACTCTGACCGAAAGCATCAGCAATAATCTGACGTTGGTGGATCACTTCGCTAAGGACATCGATATTGGGAATAGCTTTGAGGACGCTAAAAGCCTCTTGTTTCAGGCGCGTACCTTTAATTGCGCGGTTGAGGAAGATCGCCGCACGGGGTTCGCCTTTGCGAATCGCCCGTGCTTGTCCGATCAGGCGAATCGTATCCGAAGTACTAGCTAGATCGACCCCAGTAGGTTGACAGGGGATTAACACAAAATCGCTCCACAACACGATCGCGCGGCTGGCTTCGGCTAACGTGCCAGGAGCATCTACGATCGTCCATTGATATTTACCCGCCAGATCTGGGAGACGTTCGAGCAATTGGTCGGGTTCTGGGATAATTTCGTAGGGAATAGGAGATGAGAGCGCATTCAACCACAGGGAAGATGTGCGCTGCCCATCGCTATCGACTACTAAGATCGAATCAGATTGCGACTGAAGCCATCGGGCTAAGTGTACGGCGGTGGAGCTTTTACCGCTACCGCCCTTCTGGTTACAAATTCCAATTACGGGCATAAGTTGTAGATGCCAGCAGCACCGAATAGATGGAGTTGAGCCTATTCTAGTGCGGAATGCGATCGAAGTTTGAGTAAATACTTACTTTTAATATATTTATCAGTAATTATGTCAGTACTTACATCAGTATTTACTTACTGACTTATATCAGCAAGTAAATACTGATGTAAATTAGAAATGAAACGCGAAGCTTGCGC
>NZ_JANMZA010000286.1:0-3022 GCF_031382685.1 Chamaesiphon sp. OTE_8_metabat_110
ACGTTCGATCATGGGCAAGGCAAATGCAGCAGTTTTCCCCGTCCCGGTTTGAGATTGTCCGACTACATCTTTACCGGATAGTAGATAGGGAATGGCTTGCTCTTGAATGTTAGTCGGTTCAGTAATCCCCAGGCTTTCCAGTTGTGTAACGATACGATCGGAAAGTCCAAGGCTAGAGAAAGAAACGGTCATAATTTGTAGTTAAGTGGATCGGTATGATTTTGTGTCGAAAGTTTAGGAGCTAATCTTTAGGAATTAGTCAGTACATCAACCGGGGAAAACATCGTACCCAATATTTAAACCATTCAGTTTAAGGTTGTGTGAGAATTAGCTGCAATTCTCCACCAATAAAAGAAATACTAAATAGTCACAGAATGCTCGCATCAATCGCTAGGCGCAGATTCTGTTGTGAATTGTTGTCGAATATATCGGTCTTTTTACTGAATTCTAGCGTCTTCGCTCCAATCCAAAATCTAATGTTAGTTTAAATTTTGAATTCAACAGATTTAGTAGCGTTCTTTTATCATTTTAATGCCAAGCTTCAATTCTTGGCATCGCCGGATAACCGATCGTTATTGACTGTTTACGGGTAAACGACCTCGCCGTGGAGATCGTAATGGTCGGCTTCATGGATAGTAACGGGAATAATCGACCCAAGGCGGGCACTCCCACTAACATACACTAATCCGTCCACTTCTGGGGCAAATCTGGCAGATCTACCCACCAACAACCCCGATTCGGGGTGTTCTTGTTCGACCAGGACATCAACGGTTTTACCGATTTCAGCTTGATTACGGCGGAGTGAAATTGGTTGTTGAATCGCCATGATCCCGTCGCGGCGCTCGTCCATAACTGCTTGTGGCAAGTGGTTGGGCAAGGTGGCAGCGGCGGTTCCATCCTCAGCGGAGAAGGTAAACACCCCAACATGATCGAATTCGTGCCGTTGCAAGAATGTCTGAAGATGTTGGTAATGTTCGTCAGTTTCCCCAGGGAAGCCGACGATCAAAGTTGTCCGCAAGACTGCATCGGGCAGAGCGATTTTGAGTTGCTCGATGATGCGATCGTTTACTTGTCCTTGCCACGGGCGATTCATGGCACGGAGGATTTCGGGATGGGAATGCTGTAATGGTAAATCTAGGTAGGGCAACACATTCGGTGTTTCTTGCATCGCGGCGATTACCTTGGGTGTCAACCCAGTCGGGTAAGCGTAGTGCATCCGAATCCACGGAATGTCCACTTTGCCCAATGCCCGCAGGAGTTCTGCAAGTTTGGGCGTACCATAGATATCGAGACCATAATTAGTGGTGATTTGGGAAATCAGGATTAGTTCCTTGACTCCTTCATCTGCCAATCTTTGGGCTTCAGCCACGATCGATTCGATCGTCCGCGAGCGCTGTTTCCCCCGAAGGTGGGGAATAATACAGAAAGCGCAAGCATAGTCGCAACCTTCGGCAACGCGCAAGTAAGCGACACCTTCAGTCGTCGTCCGATAGCGAGGGGTATGCTCGTCGGCGATGTAAGTTGGCTCGGGGGTCACTTCGACTACCCGCTCGCCACCTTGCGATCGCTCGATGACATCGACGATTTTGTGATAGTCGCCACTGCCAACTACAGCTACAGCTTCTGGTATTTCTGCCAGTAGCTGCGACTGAAAGTGCTGTGCCATGCAGCCAGTGATAACAATTTTTTTATCGGCTTCGGCTAGTTCTACTAACGTGCGGATGGACTCCTCTCTAGCTGCATCGATGAAGCTACAAGTATTGACGATGACATAATCAGCTTCAGTTTCATCAGCATCTACTTCATAGCCTGCTTGAACGAGCAAGCCGAGCATGTGCTCGCTATCAATACGATTTTTTTCGCAACCTAAGTGGGATATTGCAATTGTTGGCTTGTTGCCCATGTAGTCTTGGTTTATTTGTCTCCAACAGTAATGTGACTGCGTTTGGCGATCGATTACTACCAACTCAAAAGTCAAGGCGGTGTGCCTACATCTTGTAAGTCTATCGGTGTAGCCCCGGTTCGGGCAATCGCGCTAATTGCCGCTCTAAAACTGCGATTCAACACCAGTAACAGATAATTGCTGACTCAAATATAATCCAACGAAACTACTAAACTCTAAATTTGTGTTTAGAACCTAGCTTAACATGCTTAATTTTAAGTCTTCAGGCTATATTCTACCATAGTGTTGCGGAATGTAAAGTGGTAAATAATGGTGAATTGCTAACGACTGATGACTAGCGATAATTTTTTGATGAGTTAGACAAGCCTAATTTGTGGATAATATAGGTGAAGATTGAGTCTTGTGGTTCGGTCATGCCAAAACTTGAATTGGCGCGGCGATCGCCATCCGCCTAGTTTAAACGCAAAACGTGAATTTACAGCAAATTTTTAACACCACTCAGCCGATTATTGGCGTCGTCCATCTGTTGCCGCTGCCGACTTCGGCACGGTGGGGCGGTAGTCTTAGTGCGATTATCGATCGTGCCGAACAAGAAGCAGTCGCCCTAGTTTCAGGTGGTGTCGATGCGATCGTCGTCGAGAACTTTTTTGATGCGCCTTTTCCCAAAAGCCGCGTCGATCCGGCGGTAGTCAGTGCGATGACGACGATCGTTACGCGGTTGCGCGAATTGATCTCGATCCCGATCGGGATCAATGTCTTACGCAATGATAGTCTCAGTGCGATGGCGATCGCCAGTTGTACGGGAGCGGCTTTCATTCGGGTAAATGTGTTGTCGGGAGTGATGGCAACCGATCAGGGCGTCATCGAAGGCTGTGCTTACGAACTCCTTCGCTATCGGCGGGAATTGGGATCTGATGTCAAAATTCTGGCGGATGTCCTCGTCAAACACGCGCAACCATTGAGTTCGAGCGATCTGACAAATGCCGTCCGCGAAACGATCGATCGGGGGTTAGCTGACGCCATCATCCTCTCGGGAGCCGCGACGGGTAGCCCCCCAAGTATCGAAGATCTTCGACTGGCTAGGGCAGCCGCAGGTACCACTCCGATGCTGATCGGCAG
>NZ_JANMZA010000038.1:0-7140 GCF_031382685.1 Chamaesiphon sp. OTE_8_metabat_110
ACTCGCAGCAAAATGTGAAGACCGCTATATTTATAATTATCTCTATCCAATAGTAAATACCACCTTTCGACTGTGTGCCGATCGCTAGGGCTAAAAATTGCTCCACGCGACTCGCAAACGGCGGATTCGCGAACAAAATCGCCCGGTGGAAAAATTCATAGAAATGGCGACAATCGGCAATGTCGATGAAGTCAATCGGGCAATTGAAATCGGTGTGGAAATCGACGAAATCGGCGCTAAAGGACATACAGCCTTGATGGCGGCAGCATATTACGGGCATCGATCGTTAGTTGACTCGCTCTTAGCTGCGGGTGCCGATCCTAATTTGCTTAGCGATGACGATGGTTTAGCAACTGGGATGACAGCCTTAATGCTAGCTGCTGGGAGCTTTTTTGCCAGCAATCGGCAGCATATTGCCAAGCTGTTGATTGCTGGTGGTGCTGATGTCAATCAACGTGGTGCTGGTGGGAAAACAGCGATTTTTCATGCGGCGTTGGCGGGTTCTGGTTATACCGACTGTGTGGAAGTCTTAATTGCGGCTGGTGCCAATCTCGACGTCCAAGACGATCGCGGACACACGGTATTATCCTCGGTAGCCGCTGCCGAAAACTACCCGATGTTTAATCTGCTGATGCAGGCGGGCGCATCGACAGCCGGACTCGAATCGATCCAACTGATCCAAGCTGCGACAGCCGGGAATGTCGATCGCGTCCGCTCGTTGTTGGCAACTAATGTAAATAAAGATCTCGATCGCGGTGCGGCGATTGGAAATGCCGCCGCCGCCGGACATACCCAGATCGTCGAACTCTTGATTCGAGCTGGCGCAAATGTCAATCTCCGGGATAAATTAGGATTTACGCCGATCGCCAGTGCTGCCTATGCGGGTTATGGTGAGATCGTGCGGCTGCTCATCGATGCAGGTGCCGATATTCAAGCTCCCGCTGGCGGATCTCAGAGTTATTCAGCACTAGAATACGCCCAAATGGGTCTTTATCAATTCGATCGTGACGATCTCCAACACGCTCAAATCATTCATCAGCTTCAGCAATTGGGGGCGCGGTAGATGGGAGACGGGAGATGGGAGTTGGGAGAGGTAAGAGGTAAGAGGTAGGAGTTGGGAGATGGGAGATGGGAGTTGGGAGAGGTAAGAGGTAAGAGGTAAGAAGTAAGAGGTAAGAGGTAGGAGTTGGGAGAGGTAAGAGGTAAGAGGTAAAAGGTAAGAGGTAAGAGGTAAGAGGTAAAACCTCCCCCTCCCCCCGTCTCCCCGTCACCCCCTCCCCCCAACTCCCAACTCCCAACTCCCACTAATGCTCGATAGTTACGATCGAGAGATTAGCTCGCGTGATAGGATGTAGCCAGTCGCGGATAAACCCACCTCGATCGAGATTGGGTGGTCGCGGAGATCGACGGGGAAAGATTGGTGCAAAATCCAACGCTGTCCCGCAACTGTAATGTATTCGGGATGCCATAACTCAATCTCTAGATCGTGTTAAATCTTGAATTAACTGAGTCAGAACGCCTGTCGATTGAAATAAACTACGTTCATCTGCGAGGTTCAAGGTGACAAAATATTTGGATCGAACGAGCATCGGAGCAATCTCCGCTCTAATGCTCGAAGCTTACTACAATTTATCATGGGCTGACTGGTTTCTAGGGGAGCAAGTGCAAATTAGAGCTTTGAGACTGGGGTTGGCAAGATAAAACTGATGGCTCGGCTCAGCTTTATCTTGCATAGCAAACTCACTAGAAATCAATGAAAACAAAATATCAAAAAGTTGCTACCTTGCTGGCAATAGCTGGCTTGAGTAGCTATCTAGTCATTGGCTCGCCCGCACCAGCTCAGGCGATGCACATTGCCGAGGGCTATTTACCCTTTGAGTGGGCAGTGTTTTGGTGGGTAGTTGCTTTGCCTTTTTTCTTAGTGGGCTTGCGATCGATCGATCGGATTACGACAGCGCACCCAGAATTAAAGCTACTCCTAGCATTATCTGGAGCCTTTACCTTCGTCCTCTCTGCGCTCAAAATTCCGTCGGTCAATGGTAGCAGCTCTCACCCAACTGGAACGGGACTAGGCACGATTTTATTCGGCCCTTTGGTGATGTCGGTAATAGGTGGATTGGTATTGCTATTTCAAGCGGTACTATTGGCTCATGGCGGATTGACAACATTGGGTGCAAATGCCTTTTCGATGGCAATTGTCGGTCCGCTGGTCGCGTATGTTGTCTACAATACGATCGCCAAAACTGTGCATCAAAAAGTCGCAGTATTTATGGCTTCAATGTTAGAAAACTTGTGTACTTATCTAGTAACAGCGGTGCAATTAGCACTAGCTTTTCCAGCCGCGCAAGGCGGATTTATAGCGGCCTTTATTAAATTCGTTGGTGTATTTGCGATTACCCAAATTCCCTTAGCAATTAGTGAAGGATTATTAACTTTACTGGTATGGAACTGGCTGCAAGACTACGGTCAACAGGAATTGAGAATACTAGGACTCTTTAAACCAGGAAATAATTTAGATGCAGAAATTAACGAGTAATTGGTGGCTATTAGGTATTGTTGCTGCCTTATCTTTTGCACCAGTTTTGATTTTTCAAGGTAAAGAATTTAAGGCGACAGACAGCCGGAATCAAACGGCGATCGAAGAAGTTCAACCGGGTTACAAGCCGTGGTTCCAACCTGTAATTAAGCCATCAGGCGGTGAAATTGAAACATTTTTATTTGCAACTCAAGCGGCGATCGGATCGGGTGTGACTTGTTATATTTTAGGTTTATATAAAGGGCGCACCGAACGCCGTCAAGCCGATCGAATTACCCGTTCGATCGAACATCGCGATTAGTGCAGATTCATCTCGATACACTTGCCTATAGCAATCGGCTGCGCCAACTTCCCCCCGCTCAAAAGCTCTGGTTTGCCCTCTGGATGCTGCTGCTAGCGCTGGTCAGCCACTACCCGGTACAAATCCTCATTTTTGGGTGGATGAGTGTCTGGATCGTCATTTACGCGGGGATTCCGCGTCGGGTTTACGGTGCGATGTTGGTGGGAGTTTTAGTGTTTTTGATAACTAGTCTGCCAGCGATCGCGATCGAGTATGCTAGGAACAGTACACCTGCAATTCAGGCTGATACCTTGTGGCACATGGGCATCGGCAGCGGGCAGATTTATCTGAGTTATCGCGGCACGATCCGGGCACTCGAATTGCTGGTAAGATCCTCGGCGAGTACTTCGGTGCTGTTTTTTATCGTATTGACAATTCCGGCGATCGATCTGGTTGTTACTTGCCAAAAACTTGGCTGTCCGCAGATTTTGATTGAGTTATCGTTATTAATTTACCGCTGCATTTTTATATTGGGAGATACCGCACAAACAATTATCACAGCGCAAATCTCGCGCGGTGGTTATCGGACGCACCGCTTGCGGCTCAATAGCTTGAATCTACTGGTACGACAGTTGATTCACCGGACGGCGAACCGTTATCGCCAGTTGACACTAGGCATCAATGCGCGAGGTTTCAATGGGGAATTGCGATTTTGGCAGCCGCAGTCTCATGTGTACTCGTGGCGTTATGCCATAGAATCGATCGCAGGTTGTCTGGTACTGACAATTGGAGAAATTTTGTATCGGCGCTATGTCTGAATATTTACTGGAGTTTCAAGACGTTTATTATAGCTATCCAATGGCAACGACGCCGACTCTACAAGGGTTGAGTTTGCGGCTGCCCAAACAGCAAAAGACGGCACTAATCGGTCAAAATGGGTGTGGGAAGTCTACGATGTTGGCGATCGCGGATGGATTAGCTCAGCCCGATCGGGGGAAGGTTATATTAGATAATATCCCCTTAGCTTTCAATCGAGCCGCACTCAGACGCTGGCGACAACGGGTAGGTTTAGTATTTCAAGATCCCGAACAGCAACTCGTCGCACCAACTGTCGCCGCAGATATTTCTTATGGGTTGTGCAATCAAGGTTTACCCACAGCAGAAGTAGCGGCAAAAGTGATGAAGACGCTTACGGACTTTAATTTAGAAGCCTTGGCAATGTCGCCCTTACAACACTTGAGCCTAGGACAAAAAAAGCGGGTGAGTATTGCTGGGGTAATGGCTTTGCACCCAGAGTTATTGCTCTTAGATGAGCCGACAGCTTACCTCGACTCGGTACAGACGCGCAACTTATTAGTAGAATTAGAAGCGATCGCCCAGCGTGGTACGACGCTGCTAATCGCCACTCACGATCTGGATTTTGTCTATCAATGGGCGGACTGGATTTTGGTAATGGAGCAAGGGCGGCTGATTACAGAGGGTGAAACGTTGGCGGTGTTCGATCGACTGCAATTTATGCCAGAATTTGAGCTAGGGATGCCGCTATTGTGGCAAATGTGGTCGCCCTTAGCTGCCAAAATGCCTAAAGTCCCCGCCCCTCGCTCGATCGATGAATTCAATAGTTACTTACAATCGATCTTATCGAACATCAGCCTGACTCCCGAAGTTTAGATAACGGCAATAATTCAGTCACTCTTCAGGCTCTCCCAACTCCCAACTCCCATCTCCCATCTCCTCCTAAAATAGCACTAAGAATACCGCTTAGTCCTACGGTAGAGCGTCTTTGAGCGCCGTTCTCGCCGCTAAGTGATTGCGAGTGGATGTCAAAATTTCTACTTCTCGATCGAGTCGTGTCGTAGTATCTTGCATTTCGAGTAGAGCCTGCTGTTCCGCAGCCACACCATATAGATGGCTGGCTACCCAGTACGATAGTTCGATCGGCAGTTCGGGTAAATTATCTGGTAGCTCGACGGGCTGCTCGGTGAGCTTACCAGACAGATGCACCACATCGCGCAGGAGTCGCTCCACATCGGTCGCTAAGGGGCGTAAATCTGCTTCGGTGGGACGATCTTCGATCCACTCAACTAACCCCACTCGATAGGGCTTCTCGCGCACGTATTCGAGCACTCGGAACCGCTGCTGTCCCATCGTCAGAACTTTCATCCGATCGTCTGGCAACTGCTGGAAGTGGACGATCTCCGCACAACAGCCGATATCTGCTGGTTGTCCTCTGACGGGATCCCACATCTGCACGCCAAATCGCCTGTCGCTGCTCATGATCGTGTTCATCATGATCCGGTAGCGAAATTCAAAAATATGCAGCGGTAAAGGACGACCGGGAAATAGCACCAGTTCGGGAAGCGGGAATAAGGGGAGTTCTCTCACGGCGATTGTAGAAGAAAGTGCCATTTACGGATTAGATGTAAAGCATGGGTTCTTATCTAAGGTTAACGGATCTAACCCCATAAGTGCTAGGTGCCAAACGTCATAATTGCGATCTCCAACTTCATTATAGGTCTTGATGACTGGCGAACAGATCTCGATCCAATCGCAGCTTAAGTCATGGGGCAGAAACTGCTCGGCTACATTATCCCCGTTCGAGGATATCGCAATCGTCCAATGTCTCAACTGCTCTAAAACCTAATCTGAGGTATAGATTCTTGGCTGGATTACCTCTAAGTACCCGCAATCGAACGAGTTCATTTGCAATAGATGGATGTTTTGCTAAGTTTTTGAAGCTGGGAAAAAATCGCCAATATCTAGTGAAATCTCTGGAAATTCAGGTAAGTTAATCGAGCGCGGCGGCGTAACAATTTGCACGCTAGTATAAATATTACCTTCAGGTTGACGATATATTTCTAAGCGATCGTCAATCAAATTAACAATCCAATATTCACTAATTCCGGCAGCAGCATAGAGTGGAGCTTTAGTCTCGCGATCGAACTTAATACTCGAATCCGCGACTTCAATTACAAGGATAATATCAGCAGGAGATGGATGACTGTTAACATAATCATCCGATCGCAATCTGGCGATGACGATATCTGGTTCCGGTTCGCTATTATTGAGCAAAGTAATCGGATCTTGACAGCGCACGATCGCCCGTCGTTGAATGAGCATCGGTAGTTCTGTTATGAGTCTGGTCGTAGAAACAGTGTGCCGAGTACCTTTTGCCGCCATCGTGAAAATTTGTCCTAAGATTAATTCTACTCGCTCTCCTTCCCTGATAATGCCACTTTCCATCATGCCGTAATATTCGGTACTAGTGAGCTGACGGATTTGAGTATTAACCATGCGATCGACCTCTAGCAATGCAACTTACTTTTTATGATAACATCTACAAAAAAGTCCTCAAATGAGGACTTCTGAACATAAGTTATTGGCTCAATATCTAGAGTTTCACTTCAATATCTACACCTGCTGGTAAATCTAATTTCATCAAGGCGTCGATCGTTTTGGCAGACGGATCTTTGATATCGATAATGCGACGATGGGTGCGAGTTTCAAAATGCTCGCGGGAATCTTTATCGACGTGGGGCGATCGCAAGACGCAATAGATCCGGCGGCGAGTTGGTAAGGGAATCGGCCCGATCGCAGTTGCGCCAGTCCGATTGGCAGTTTCGACAATTTTGTCACATGAGGTATCTAGTAAACGGCGATCGAATGCTTTAAGACGAATCCGAATTTTTTGCTGAGTAATAGTTGCCATAATTTTAGGGTTTGGTTGTCAAGGTACAAAAGTAAGAAATAATTCATCAGACACAAAGATAGAGATACACCCAAGGCATATCTCTATCTTTAATTTAGGTAATTAACCTATTTGATAATTTTGGCGACGACACCAGCGCCGATCGTCCGACCGCCTTCACGGATTGCGAAGCGCATTCCTTGTTCGATCGCGACTGGGTTGATCAGTTCTACGGTCATTTTGACCCGATCTCCAGGCATCACCATCTCAGCAGCACTACCGTCATCGGCAGTAAAGGCTTGGATGTTGCCAGTTACGTCAGTCGTCCGAACGTAGAACTGAGGACGATAACCGGGGAAGAATGGAGTCTTACGACCACCTTCTTTGTCGGTAAGTACGTATACTTCACCTTCAAATACGGTGTGAGGCTTGATACTGCCTGGTTTCGCAATGACCATTCCGCGTTCGATATCGGCTTTTTGGATACCGCGCATCAGTACGCCGACGTTATCGCCAGCCAAACCTTCATCGAGGGATTTTTGGAACATTTCAACACCAGTGATCGTGGTGCTACGCGTGTCTCTGATCCCGACGATTTCGACGTTTTCGCCAACTTTGACTTTTCCACGCTCGATC